>JAGWAW010000038.1:11322-15158 GCA_021296165.1 Nitrosopumilaceae archaeon
ACGGCCCAAGGGCGCCTATTCCTCCGATGCCGAGGTGGAGATGGTGCTGGACACCCACCGCCGCTGGCCGGACGGGGTGGCAGTTGACCGTCAAGAGGCTCCGGAGGGCCGGATGCAATATAGGATACACCAGGGTATGCCAGATATTGAAGTCCAACGGCTTGGTCACCGCCTCCCCCGCCAAGTCCAGGCAGCGCGAGTGGGTGCGATACGAGCGCCTCTACTCGAATGCCATGTGGCACACCGGCTGGCACGCCATGAAGGACCCGCGCATGAGGGGGCTGAACCTGATCACCTACCTGGACGACGCTTCGCGGTGCGTTACCGGGGCGGCGCTATTCCAGGAGGCCACCTCGGAGAACGCAGTCGCGGTGCTGAGGCAGGCCATAGGCAGGTTCGGCATGCCGGCGACCATCCTCTCTGACAACGGCTCCTGCTTCGTTGGCGCCGGGGGTAGCAAAAAGCCGGAGGGCACCTGGACGCAGACCCTGTTCGAGAACGAGCTGCTGTCCTCGACATAGGCCTGATCAACTCAAGGCCGTACCACCCGCAGACCAACGGAAAACTGGGGCGATTCCGCAGGAGCGTCGAAGACGGGATATGGCGATATGGCGGCTTGGATGACTATATCGAATACTACAACACCGACAGGCTGCACTGGGCGCTGGACATCGACAACTACGAGACGCCGCTGATGGCGTTTCGCAACAAGGCCGCTACGGACGACATAAGAAGCCAGAATCCCAAATGGATGGAGGCGGACATCAATGGCTGACGGCCAAGGCGGAGCGCGACATGATTTCCATACACTACAACGTGCACGCTCCACACAAACCATAATAACCCTACATCGGATAAAAGACGCATGGCAGACGGCCAAGAGGACGGCACGCGGTTCTTCTGCCAAAGCAGCGAGCAAATGAGACAGGTGGCAGACGGCTCGGTCTCCCTCACCGTGACGTCCCCGCCATACTGGAACTCCATAGACTATGACGTCCACGCCGGCGGCTCTAGGTCGTGGTACCGCTCCCGCGGGTATGCGGAGGGGTTTGACGACTATGATGGTTATCTGGGTTTGATGCAGCGCATATTCGGCGACGTCCTGCGTGCCACAAAACCCGGGGGCTTTTGCTCGGTCGTCATAGGGACGGTGCTGATGAACGGGGCCCACATCCCGGTGCCGTTCGACTTTGTGGCGCGAATGACGCAGGCCGGCTGGCTGTTCCACCAAGACATAGTATGGCACAAGACCACCGCCGGCGTGAGGCGCGCCGGCGTCGCCATACAAAAGCCATATCCGGGATATTATTATCCGAATATCATGACCGAATATATCATGATATTCCGAAAGCCCGGCGAGCCCATATACAGGCAGGCCAACGGTACAAAGGAGCCGTCCCGCTTTGAGATAGACGAGCTGTTCAAGATGGACGTGGCCAACAACGTCTGGCACATAGCTCCCGTCCCCCCCGGCACGCTGGATCATCCCTGCCCGTTCCCAGAAGAGATACCGCACCGCCTTATACGGATGTACTCGTACCGGGGCGATATAGTCCTGGATCCGTTCTGCGGTTCGGGGCAGACCTCAAAGGTCGCCATCGCACTGGGACGCAGGAGCATAAACTATGACACAAAAAAGGAGTATATTGCATATGCCAGAGGGCGCGTCTCGGCCCCGCTAAAGATCAGACCAAAGCAGCTTGTCGCAAAATTCGAAAAGATATCCGCCGACTCCCCACAGTGACAGACGAAGCACGCCGCTGCGGCCGGCTTCTGCGGACCGTCCCTTCCGAGCTACGCTGGCCTTTCAAAGTGAACCGGACGGTGCCGGTCTTGTCATTGAAGGTTTTCTTGCAGTCCTTGCAAGTATATCGCTGCAGGTGGTTCTGGTAGCGGCAGTATTTGGCGACGTTATTCAGCCCGCAGTCTGGACAAAACACCCCGCCGTGCCACCGCACCGTCCGGAACAGTTCGGCTGCCGCTGCGCTGTCGGCAAACAGTACAAACAGCGCCAGAAGCGGACCGCGTCCGGACGATGCGGGTCCGGGGGATGTGGGATTATAGATCCCTTTCGGTTCAACCACGTGGTCAAGGGCCGAAACTGCCCCCACGATTCGGAATATGAGCGTTGACAGTTCGTGACATGAATGTTCTTCAAAAGACAGTTTATCTGGCAGAGTTGTGCGCCAACGGGAATATACACTGCACAATACCGCCTCGGATGCCGGCGGCAGGCCACCGTGCGGTTCCATGGCGTCCACGCACGGTGATTGAGCCCATGTAGCCGCCGGGCATGCCGGCTCTGTGTTTGTGCCTTTAAGCGGGCTGTGTTGGAAAGAACTGGTCCCAAAATGAGAACGGTGGGGATGCTACTATAACACAGACGAGTCCCTCGGTTGGATCGGCAAACACACGATGCGCCATGCCGCGGGGTATTGCCAGGCAGCTCCCCGCCACAACATGATACGTCTTCCGCTCTGCGTTCGCGTCCTTCGGATCCCATACCAGAATGTCCGCGCTGCCCGACTCTACAAGATACGCCTCTTCAGACACAGCATGGTAGTGGCCATCCGTGGTGGAGCCTGGATCAAACGACGCCCTAGCCAGAGAAAAGTTTGGGAGGGTCGGCGCGCCTCCTGACGACGCGAACCGAAACAGGTTGCCCTAGGGTCTCGCCTCGCAAACCAAATCGCCCTCCATGATGTGTTTGGACTCAGCGCAGTATTCCAGATGTAGCAGTGTCGCTGCGACCAGTTTCTCGGCGTCTGCGTCAACTGGGTGTATGGAGTTGGACAGCCGGCGGCCGCCCATGCAAAGCATCGTGGCCAAAGCCGTGGCGAACACCACGTCCATCACGTCGTCTGTCGTGCCGGCGCCGCAGCCTAGGTTGAGCGGTGTTGCAGAGCACAGTATCCTGACCGTCTTTCTCAGGCCCATCTTTTCAAAACTACACATAACGCACCCATCGGCATTCTTCGTTATTGTGACGGTGGCCCTGTTTTTCTCGAGCGTGCCAGGCATTAGGACGTCTTGTGATATCTCACCAGTCCCCGTACCGGCATTGAGCACCAAAGACCCGTCCTTCATCAACATGACCTGCTCCAGCCCGATGAAGTGTCCGTGACCGTTCTGTGTGCAGGAGACGACTATGTCTTGGTTCATGACGGCCGTGTCCATGTCTCGGACACCTACGGTTTTGTATCCGTGTGATGCGGCGACCGCGCGTCGCACCGGATCCTCTTCTACAACCGTCACGACGCTACCGTGTGAACCGCAGAGTTTTGACACACCCCTGCCCACTGACCCATACCCCACAACCAGGACATTTTTCCGTGACAGTGTGAGTGACTCTTTGGTTATCAGAATGGACAATATGGATTACGGCGTTGCTACGGAGTTCTCCATGTCGAGTTTTAGTTCAGACTCGGCCAGGTTGACCACGGGGTACAGGAGGCCAGATCCGACGACACCCTCAAAGCCGCGGATTCCGCTGGTGGTCTGCTCAATGGTGTAGAGGTGTTCTGGCCACCGGTACGTTTCCGGACTGCCATAGACTATCTTGCTTATGCGCATGCCATCCTCAAGTATCACGTCGGTCGATGGAAGCTCCCGGCGAACCGCATCCAGCGCCGTCCCTACAAACCTGACGCTTCCACCGACGTCCATGTCATCCGCAGCAACCCTGCCGTTGTACGAAACCGGAACATACGCGATGCTCGCGCCCAACGCCGTCAGGGCCCTTATCAACTTGGATGTTGGGTTCCTCCCGCAAAGACGGGTGATTGATCCAAATGCCTCAAATCTGACCCCCAAAAGCCTATCCAGACAGGTGTACG
>JAGWAW010000191.1 GCA_021296165.1 Nitrosopumilaceae archaeon
GCCGCGGCCAGCACGGCAGCAGACGCCACTGCCAGGGCTGCCAAGGCTACGTTTCTCCTATTCATTATCGGCGATGCCTCATGCAGTGGTTGATAAGTTGTTGGGACACGCTCCATACCAGAGGGCATCGTCACAAAACGGAGATGTGAATCGGAGTGCCGGACCGCGCACCGTCCAGGCACACAGGATGCAATGCCGATTCGCGGCCGAGGGCGCGCATGTATGTCCGGTGATCGCGTTTTGGGCGAGGCCGCCGGCATTTGCGGCGCGGGACGGCGGCAGGATACCCGCCACGATTCGGACGGCGGCCGGGATCTACACCGGGTGCGCGTCCGCGGCCTGACCGCACCTCTGCCAATCTGTCACTCCACTCCGCAGGACCATATACGGCGCGCCGACCGCATCTCCGCCCCCGCGCGTCCCGCCGCGCCACACCACAAAGATTCACCAGCCCCTGCCGGGTGCGAGCCCTAGCCATCTAGGGCGAGGCCGCAGCCTACTCGGCGGTTCCCGGCACTATCTGGCCGGATGCCGTCCACGATCCGTCGGTCACCCTCCAAACTGCATATACTGGGACCGTCAGGTCCCCGTTGTGGTCGAACAGGACCATCCCCAGCACGTCGGGCGCCGCCTCGGCTATGCGCGGAAGGGACTGCACCAGCGCCGCCGTGTCGACACTCTGGGCGGCCAGCAGGGCCGCCCCCAAAGCCAGTACCGCATCGTACGCCTGGTGCGCCCGCGCCGTCGGTACCCCCTCGGGTGGCATGTCCAGCATATTTGACAGGACGCCGTCGGCGCGGTGTCCTGGCCGGACCGCCGTCGTGCCCTCCGGCAGGTCCGACTCTTCCAGGATGGCACCCATACCATACCACGCTACATGCGGCGCTGCGGCAGCCCGGATGGTCCCGGCTGCCTCCGGATACAACAGTACGGCGGCGGTGGCCTCGCCGTGCCGTACCGCCTCCAGTATGGCGGCAGCCGACTCGGTGTCGTTGCTGTGCGCAACCCATGACACCCTGGCATCCCCATGTAGCAGCTGGCCGGTTGCCGCCTCCCGGAGAGATATGCCGTCCTCGTCATGCCGGTATGCCACGATGACGTGGTCTGCGCCGTCAGCGGCCAGCGCCCCCAGCGCCGCGGCCTGTCCGGCATCGCTGGGCTCCATCCGAAATATGTGGTCGGGCATGGCCACCTCCGGCGAGTCCGAGCAGCAGTTGATCAACAGCATACGGTCCCCGGAGGTCTGGTACAGAACGGCCCAGAGAGTCGCGTTGCTGGAGGGTCCCAGAACGGCCGTCGGCGAGTCCAGGCTGTGGACGACCATCAGTGCCCCGTACCCATCATACCCCTCATACGTATCTAGGGCCAGCCGCCACGACTGCCCCAGCCGGGCCACGTATCCGTTAAAGTCCCGAACCGCCAAGAGGGTGGCCGACTCCACCTCGTCTACGCCGGCCGCATCGTCCACGAATGCCACCCTGTGGGATCCGGCCAGCGCCGGGCCTATAGTACAGCTGACGTCCAGCGGGGCCTCATACTCCACGTGTAGCACGGCCAACGAATCCCCGCCATCGTGCCCGTCCAGTACCGCTATGGGTATGGTCAGGGATATGTGTGGCTGCAACCCCAGCCCGCCGTCCCCGCCCAGCCCGGGGGCCAGATCCACCACCAGTCCCACGGTGTCCGACGTGTACCTGGGATGATCCAGGGAGACTGCGCCCGCGCGGACGGATCCGGCAAATATCACGTACAGGTCCTGCATGTCGTTGGCAGGCAGCACCAAGTCCATCCGCAGTATAGAGGCGGCGCCGTCGCAGGACACGGCCAGCGTGATATAGTCCAGCACCGGGCCATCGGGCACCACGCCGGTAAAGTATGGGCTCGCCCTCCAAGCCGGTGTCGGGCCGGACGTACAGTCCAGGCCGCACCTCCACCGGAACCTCCGCGTCGGGCGTGCGGCTCCATGCCTCGCCGGCCACTGCCCCCTCCCCTATGTGCAGCCGTACGTTCTCGGCTCCCGCCAGCACGTCCCGGTACGGCATACCCAGCCGGTACGACATCACTTCCCCGGACACGCGTTCCGCATCGGCCGTGTGGAAGGATATGCCCACTGGTCCTCTGGCATCCTCCACGATCAGCGTGGCGTTGGCGCCCGCACCCCCGCCGAACGCGACGGCCAGCACTCCTGATTCCACGTTGTAGGCAGCGCGCGTCGGCGCCCCGGCACCGGAGACCACGGGCAGGCCCGATACGGCCGGCGAGGCGCTGATACGCACATCATGTATGGCACCCGCATCCATGTACAGGTGCGGGGACGCCATCGCACCCACCACCCCCCGCTGCCCATCGTCCAGCCGGAAGATTATGGTGCTGTCCGGTCCCTGGTCAGCATGCTGCATGGTGGCGCCACCGCCGTCCCGGCCATACTCCCGGATGTGCACGCGGGACGGATCCACTGCCAAGATGTCCGCGACGCCGTCAAGCGACAGGGTCAGGATGCCAGTGTCCGAGTCGTACGAGGCCGATGCCGGCAGGGGGACCGTACCTTGCACCATAATGGGTACCGTGGTCTGGGGAACGGTATTTCCGGCCAGGTCCCTGACGGCCTCCGCCAGCACGTGGGGCCGGACCATACCATCCAGTGCGGCGCGGCTGTCCCGGTCCAGAGCCAGCCTGACCAGTCCCCCATGGACGGTGGCGTTGTATTTCAGGGCCACGCCCTCCGCCATCCCCTCTTCGTACACGTACAGCGGCGCGTCCCCGGTGGCGCCGTCCAGAGTCTCGTTGAATGCCAAGGAGAGCGTCCCGGCCTCTGCCGAATATACAGCCCACTCCAAGGCAGGCGGGTATGTGTCCCCCACATCCACGGGGATCGGAGCAGACAGGGTGCCGTTGGCCAACGCGACGCGTAGACGGGGACTCTCCATGATGTGTATGGCGTCAACCCCGCCCTGCCCCGGCCGGTATATCAGCGCCAGCGGGTCGGCTCCCGGCCTGTACATGGAGCCGTCCATCACGGCTGCAAAAGTATGGTTGCGCACCTCTCCCAGCACGCTGAGTCCGCCATGCCTGGTACGGTCCGCGTCCACCGTCTCGTTGAACGCGACCACAAAAAGGCCGACGGTGCTATAGTATGTGGCCGATTCCACCACAAGCGGATCTGGAGGCGGGTATGACGCGGACGACCCCAAGCCACCCCAACCCGACGGCGCCGGGGCAGGCCGGGAGGAGTCGTGCACGGACACGGACACGCCGCTCGACGCCACGTCGGTGCCGGCCGTGTCCCGTACGGCGCCCGCGTCCACCGACAGCATTGGTATGCCAACTATTCCGGACACAATATCCCGGTTGGCCTGATTCAGGGTGAACCAGACTTTCACCCCCCCCCGCGTTGTCGGAGCTAAGCTGGTTCTGCGTCAGCCGTATGTCCGCGAACCCGTCTGTGGTAGGTCCGGTTATCTGAAATTTGGTGGCATCCACGCTATTCACGTCCATCTGCCGGTTGAAAATGGCTGCCAAGGCGCCGTCGCCCTTGTAGTACTCGGACGAAATCAGGTATGGTGTCGTGTCAATTCGCGTGATTGGATTGTTAGACGAATGCGCGATGAGGTTCCTCTATTATGTCCAGCACCGTACCGGCAACTATTATGACATCGCGATGACTCTGCTTCAGCGCCGCGTCGAGGATGTTGCCGCTAACGGTATACTCCGCGCCCGACAGCGTGATGTGGGGTGACTGGCCGGAGGCGGTAATGTTGAACCTGTCCATGTGCACGGCGGTGCGGTCTATTGCCTCGCTGAACGTCATGGTGAGGTTACCCGTCCTCGAGTCAAACACGGCGGACGCCAGACCGGGCTTTTTGTTGTCCGCCGCGTCGGCGTCATCCAAACCGCCGGATGCCGCACATACCACGGCAGCCGCAAGAAGAACATATGTCGGGCAGGCGGGTGTCTTCAAGATCCCCCCATCCTCACGGGAGTACTCGAGAGCAAGACATACGCGCGATGCGCGCCCATCATGGGAAATGGGTTGGAAGACTAGTTTATAAATAAAAACGATAGTTTCTTGAGCGAAAACAGGCGCCGCCTGCCAGGTGCCGCGCACAGGGCTGTATCCATGTGTAGAAAACCGCCGGCCGGGGGCAGACCCTCGCTCAGCACCCGGACCTGCAAACCATCCTGGTTTGAGGTGGCGGTGTCTCGTTGATCTTGTCATTCACCGCATGCAGTTGGCCGTCGCGCTCACATGGAATATTCCCCATGGTGCGCCTCAGCACCGCTGGTCCTCTCGATTGCTGCAGTGTATCTACGCCTGTATACGACCATTTCTGTAGCGCTCGATTTCTAGACCTTCTTGCGGTCGGCTGGGCTTGGCCTGCGGAAGCACTCCCACTCGCCACCGGTGTGACATACTGCCGTCCGCATTCCAGGGACCGGTCCGGAACACATCCTCATGCGGGACAGGGTCAAAACCACCAAGTCCGGGCATGGCGCCGCGGCCGCCGTCACAGCGGCAACGCATAGTATCTGAAACGCCACCCAAGATGCGCGGTCGCCTGTCTAAGATATTTTAGGAAAGCCGCCGCAGAAACGGCAGCCGCATGCCCCCAAAGACCACACCCTACGGCGAAACCCCGCGCAGCGCGGTACGGAGTGCCGTTGCGTCCATCCTCCTGAAGGAGGGCAGGGCCATGAGGGCGATCGAAGAGGTGCGCGGCCAAATCTACCCGGGGAACGGCCGGCAGGACCAATACCGCGACAGCCCCGTCTGGTACACCAAGCACGATCTTGATATTATGGTCGCCGGACGACTCAACCTGGACGCAGACGCCCTGCTGGGGCTGGAACGAAAGTCCTGTGGTTTTTCGGACCATATCACCAGGATCATATCCGAGCTGCGCCACAAGGAAATGCTGCAGGACTGGAACGCCGGCAGGCGATTCGGTATATGGAGGGTAACCGACACAGCCGGGCTGGCCGAGTACGGGCCCGGTGGGCGAGAACCGGGCTTGTCCAAAAATCTGCGACAAAAAGAGCACAAACCGGGCAGCACCCGTCTGTCAAGACCCAACCCTTGTCCAAAACCTGGAGAACTGCGCGAAGGATTAGGCCGGCTTGGAGGGTTA
>JAGWAW010000192.1:0-1420 GCA_021296165.1 Nitrosopumilaceae archaeon
ATGGCTGTACGGTAGTTTTGAAGCATTAATAGCCAGTTTAGATCAGATCCTGATCACGAACTTACTCATTCCGGTATAGGTGATTGCAGCTTTGCTGCTTGCCGACCCAAAGAAAAAGGAGGTGAGAAAGAATAGAAAGAACAAAAACATACGTAGGAATAGACATCGGAAAACGGACCTGCGTCGCCTGCATCATGGATGCGGACGGCAACGTGCTGAAGAGATCCAAATACCCCAACACCAGAGACGGCGCGAACAAATTCATCGACGGCTTGGCCGCATACGACTGCGCGGCGGTCTGCGAGTCCACGGCTAGGATGTGGATCAAGACGTACGAGGAGTTTGAGAGGCGCGGCATACACATCACGCTGGCAAACCCGCTCCGGCTCAAGATGGCGCAGTCCGGCGTCAAGACCGACAGGATAGACGCCCAGAAGCTGGCCAATACCAGCATGTTATGTGCCCGGGCCGGAGGCCCGCCGCATCATGGACATACTGCGCCAAAGAGTACTGCTGGTGCGGGAGCGGACCACTCCACCTGAACCGGCAGCACAGCATACTGGACAAGTACGACCATGACGTGAACGTCGGCAGCTCCACGTCCGGCGAGAAGCACCAGGCATATCTGGATGCCCTGAAGCTGGGGCCCGGTGACATGGTGCTCATGGCACAGTACGTCCGCGGAGTCAGGCGCCTTAACGAGGAGATATCGCTGCTGGAGCGCATGATATCCAGGGCCGCATACCAGAACGAGTACGCCCGTACCATCATGAGCCTGCCGGGGTTTGACGCGTTCAGCGCATTGCTGGTGACCGCCTCTATAGATCACATAGAGCGGTTCGAGAAGGCCACAAGCCTGGTCTCGTTCATGGGGCTGTGCCCCCGCGTCTACCAGTCCGGGGACAGCGTCAGGTACGGCCACATGAAAAAGAACGCGGACAGGACGCTGACCTGGGTCATGATGAACGCCGCGCTGGTGGCCAAGCAGCACGACCCATATCTCGGGGCCATTCCACGAGAGCCACGCCAAGCGCCAACACGCCACGATAGCCCGCAGCCACCTGGCCAACAAGATGGCCAAGTGCATCTGGCACATGCTGAGCAAGAACATACCGTACCGCCACGTCAAAACCAAATCCTACGAAGCAAAGCTGGCGCGGCTGAAGGCGTCCCTCTAGCCATATGCTTGGCGCCCACCACTCCCTGTAATCTGTGGGGGCGCCTGCAACGCTTGGGGGATCCCGACGCGCGCCATACCCCCGGGGCCCGCCGGCCCCCCCACGGCCGTGTTTTTCCGCCGGCCGCACACGAAACCGCCGGACCGTGCCGCACGGCATAGACAGGGAGCGCCGGATCCTCTTGGGGGAGACTGCGCACCACATTCTGCCAGGCGCCTGGGGGGCACCCCGCCGCCCCATGC
>JAGWAW010000192.1:1478-3828 GCA_021296165.1 Nitrosopumilaceae archaeon
GCATATCGGTTAAATATAACCAATTCTCACATCTGTCGGTTGGCAGCAAAGCACACAGCAGGCACGCCGTACGTGAGGCCTAGCATACATAGGTGTACGCCTTTTCCTCGGGCGTGAGTTTGTGGCCAGGCTTTCGTTTGATGGCCCCCCGTGTCCCTGTCCGGGTACTGCTGCATTCTGACGTAGGCGCTGTCGGCCAAGTCTATAGTGTGGGTGCGCCCGCCGCTTCCCTGCCGTGGGGGGCCTGCTAAAGGGGTCCGCGAGGGGCCGGGCGCGTCCTGGCATTGCTGGATCCGGGCATGAGGGGCAGACGGGGGTCGTCACACTATGACAGCGATCTCGAGGAGATGGTCCGCGACAGGCTGATGGCCTTGGGATACGTGGTGGGCACGCAGGTGCGCCGGTCCGGGATAGATCTGGCCGTGGTCCACCCTAATGACGAGCCAGGTACGTTCTGGGGGTGGAGTGCGACGGCGCCACCTACCACTCGGCCAGGAGCGTCAGGGAATGGGACGTGATGAGGCAGAGGTTTCTGGAGGGGCGGGGCTGGAAGATGGAACGCATCTGGAGTAGGAACCGGCGGTATGGCCCGGACGGGGGGGATCGGGCGGATAAGGGCAAGGACGGACTCCCCGGCGCGGGAGTGGGCCGGGCGGGTCCGTCCCCGGGGGGCAGACTGCGGCGGGGCGGATGCGGGCCTGTCCGGGGCCCGCCCTGCTGCGGACGGATCTCGCTAGGGTATGGGGGATTGTGGGGGGCGTGCAGGACGCGGCCCCGATACACTCCAACCTGTGAGCGTCGTTTGTGGACCAGCCCATAATGGTCCGGATGGCGGAGATGTGGCGTCCATGAACCCGTGGGCCGCCACCGACTAGACCTCCAACCACATGAGCCCCCAGGGCGCCTGCGCTCTGGTGTCGGAGACCCTTCGCACCACCATTCTGAGGACCGTCCGGAACAGGGACACTAGGATACTGCGCCGCGTTCACGGCTGGATGAGGACCAGGCCGGGGATGCGCGACGGCGCCGCGGGGTTTGGGTGGCACGGGGGCCGCTCACCAGGCACTGGATACACATACTATACAAGTCCGAGGATTTTGGTGAGCGGGGTGGGATCGCCCGAGCATACGCGCCACATCATGCTGCGGGATCTGTACCACAATACCGAGACGGGCAGGGAGATGGAGCGGCGGGCCGGCGCGGTGCGCCAGCCGGCCGGGCATCATACGAGAGCGCCCGGCCTGGACGGGTCAGTCCACTCCATGGAACGGCTGGCCGACCGCCTAGATATGGTAATGGACGCGTTCCGGCGCGACGGTCCCGCCACCCTGCAGAATGCCCGCGACGACTCGCACAACGCGCCGGAGGTGCTGGGCACGACTCCATAGCCGCGCCGAGGAGATTGCTCGCGATTGTATGGTTCCGGACGGGCGCCAAGTCCCCGAACTAGGGGGCGGTCTGCCATTATGGTCGTTTGCGGCCACCACTCCAGAACGGCATCCCGCCATTCCATAATTGAAGACGCCAGATGGGGACATCTCCAACTCCAGAGTACCGCCCCCCACATTCGGGGGGCGCGACAGCATCCGGGGGGACCGGATCCCGACCGGCCGCATGCAGACCAGAACCCCTTCGGCCCGCTCGGAGTGTTTGGCGGGTGGGCAGTCCGCGCCCGTTTTGGACTGCGCATGAATATTAAGATCAATAATGGGGTCGGTCCTGAGGCAAAACGCCACTTTACAGAGTACCGTCAATGGTTCATTATGTTTATATACATCAACCCAACACAGCATGACAAATGGAAAGAAAAACAGTTCATGCTCTCCTGTTGTCCCTTGCAGTGGTGACAGGAGGAGTAAACATGCGCAGACAAACACAGAACGACTGATTACAACTGTTGACAACACCAACGGCATCCTAGATGCCTTGGCCGCGCTTGCCGATACTATAGCCAGCGGCTTTGCCTCCGTAATGGAGAGCCTTGGGATGGTGCAGGCAGACGTGGGAGCCATAAACGCAAACCTACAGCACGTTGAGAGCGACCTGCAGAGCATCGACAGTGACCTGATGGCCATTGACGAGGATCTGATGGCCATTGACGGCGACCTGCAGAGCATCGACAGTGACCTGATGGCCATTGACGAGGATCTGATGGCCATTGACGGCGAGCTGAGTGGACTAAGTGCAACCGTAGGTGCTTCTGGCGCGGCTTTCAACGAGGTAAACGTCAATATGAATAAGATAAGTGACGCTGTGGCGGCAAACTCGGCTGCAATCAATGATCTGTCCGCAAAGCTGGACATGATCAGCGAAGCCGTAGGCGTAGTTCAAGAGACCGTTGTGGCTCCTG
>JAGWAW010000192.1:4131-4481 GCA_021296165.1 Nitrosopumilaceae archaeon
AACCAATTCCTGTCCGCAGGTAGTAGTTTGACGATTAAGGGTGAGACAGATCAGTCTTCAGATAGTGAAACTGAGGATGATGCAACTACCAGGGCTGCAGCTAATAACTATCTGACGTATGAAGGTACAGGTCAAGATACAAGTGATCCACCTGTGGACGTTGACTTTGATGTCTACTTTACTCTTCAAGACTATGTGAATCTGGAGTCTAATAAGGATACGATAGGGTATACTAGCTCCAGTGATAATATAGGTGCGACTGATCCGGTGACATACTCTGCTACAAAGGCACAGCTAGGTACTGTGGAACTTTACACCATTACGGTGAATTGGTTCGCAACCAGCTCCGA
>JAGWAW010000193.1:0-2714 GCA_021296165.1 Nitrosopumilaceae archaeon
ATGCAGGTCAGGGAGCGCGTCAAGCGGCAGCCCGCAAACGCGGCGGCCCGCGCCGTGGACGTGGGCGGCAGGCACGTCACCGCCACCGCCGACACCGCACAGCACACCACCATACAGACGATGCCGCACGTGGCGCTGCGGCGGGAGGTCCGCGCCCTGCAGTCCGAGCGCGACAAGAGCAGGAAGGGCGGCCACGCGTGGCTCGCCCTCGACAAGAAGATGCGCGTCAAAAGCGACAAGGCCAACCACGTCGCCGGGAACGCGCGGCTCCAGGGCGCCGCCAGCGTGGTGCGGGGCGTCTGCATGGTGGTTCTCGAGAGAATCGACATCAGGGCGCTGATGGCACATGGGGGCAACTGGAAGCGCCGCCTCAACGACATGCTGCAGCTGGCCGGCGCGGGCGGCTTCCGCGGCATGGTGCTGCGGGACGCCGCCAAGCGCGGCGCGTATGTGATAATGGTGGACGCCAAAAACAGCAGCAACGAGTGCGTCGTATGCGGGCATGTCGACAAGGAGAGCCGCGTATCGCGGGACGCCTTCATTTGCATTAACTGTGGGGACGAGTCACACGCCGACATCAATGCGGCATGTGTAATTCTAAAGCGGGCCATATCGTGGCTCGCGGACCGGGCGGAGGGGCAGGCCGTCCTGAGGCGCCGGGCCACGCCACGCAACCAGCCAACGCAGTGGTCGGCCTGGCCGCGCAAGAGGGGGATGGGATTGGTAGACCCGCCCCCCTCGCATGCGCGGTGGGGGCGCCAGAAAATTACGCATGTCGAGGTTCTGCCTCGATTGTGAATATTCCCCGTACTAGAGCCAGTGCGGCGCCTCCATGTATGGGCCCGGCTCCTCGCCCCGCAGCACCCGGAGCAGGGCGTTGGCCTGGGGGGTGGAGAGAACCGGCATGTCGAACTGGTTGTCGGTGGATATCCGGGGGCAGGCCACCTGTATGAGTTGCGGAGGCGGTCGTTGGTTATGTCGGTGAGGGCAAAGAGCTCCACATCCTTTCCCAGCCCCTCTAGCTCCCGCTTGAAGCGGAGTCCGGCGGCCTTGGCCAGCTGCCCCTCCTTCAGCCCTACCACCACGCCGAATCTCTTGGCCTCGGCTGCCCGGTATACGGCCAGGGTGGCCTTTCTCTTGAGGGAGGCGGCGAACCCAGTTACATCGCGGACCTCGTTGAAGTAGGGATCCAGCACGTACGTGGGCTTTCCGGTGGACATGGCCACGCCGGCCGCATGGAAGTTGCTCTGACCCATGAATACGTACGCCTCCACCGCATCCTTCAGGGCCGTGGCCGGGTAAAACTCGCACCCGAAGACCTGTCCGTCGTTGAGCTGCCCCTTCCCGCCCCCTATGGTGACGCGGACTCCGCCCCTCTCCAGTATGCGGCGGACCGAGTCCAGCTGGTTGAGGTGCTGGCTGTCGGTGAGCAGTCCCACGTCGCGGTGAGGCGGGTTGCCGGCGTACCTCTCGGCCACCGCATCGAAGGGTATGTCGTCGTACGCGTCCACCATTATGGTGCAGTCTATCTCGCCCATGGATACGGTGTGTCCTATGTTGAAGTGGATGCCCGCTCCCAGGGTGCGGGCCCCGCCCGCGTTGGGATCGCAGCTTCCCCAAGTGGTGTCGGCTATGACAAAGGCGGGTATGCCGAACCTTTCTGTGATGTGGACGGCGGCCAGCTGCACCTGCGGCAGCATGCCCTCGGGCCCGTTGAGCGAGACCGAGGCGGGGCGCCTCCGCTCTATCTCCGAGAACATGCGCCCCTCATCTATTATTATCACGGGTAGAGTGCCGGCGGACTTTTTTATTTAGGTTGGCTCCCCGGCGCCCCGCATGGAGCTGCGCATCGGCATAGACGACACCGACTCGACCCGGGGCATGTGCACCACGTACCTGGCGCATCTCATAACCGGCGGGCTGCTGGAGCGGGGCTGCCATTTCATGGACTATCCCAGGCTGGTGCGCCTGAATCCCAACGTCCCCTGGAAGACGCGGGGGAACGGCGCCGTGGCACTGCACATATCCACCGAGGATCCGGAGGGGGCGCGCCGGTTCGTGGACGGGATGGTGCGGCGCTACTCGGACATGGCAAACGGCGCCAACCCCGGAATGGCGTTTTTGGAGGGGAAGGCGGTGCCGCCCGAACTGGCGGGGTTCGCCGCCGAGGCACTGCACAGGGTGGTGGACCTCCGGGGGGCCCTGCGGCTGGCCGCCGGAGCGGGAGTGGACACCATACAGTATGGGACGGGCCGGGGAGTGGTGGGGGCGATGGCGGCGGTGGGCTATAGGTTTGGGGACTGCACCGCCGAGATACTGGCGTATAGGCGCCCGGAAAGCGTGGGGACGGAACGCCGCATAGATGTATGCAGCATGAAATCCATGCAGGATGCCACCTACCCGGACACCTTCAGCAGCTACGACCCCGAGTCGGGCCGGGTGCTGGCGGCCCCCCGCGGGCCGGATCCAGTATTCTATGGTATACGCGGAGAGGACCCGGTGGTCCTGTATGGCGCGGCCAAGATGGTGCGGCACGCCGAGAGGCTGGCCGGGCACACCATATTCAGGACCAACCAGGGCACCGCCGACCACCTGGAGTATGGTATAGATCCGGCCGCCCCCGAACCACACTCCTCGGGGACCATAACCGGTACGGTGCGCCGCGTGTCAGGGGAGGTCCGGGGGGGCCACGCCTGGGTGGTCGTGGATTGCGG
>JAGWAW010000193.1:3125-4711 GCA_021296165.1 Nitrosopumilaceae archaeon
TGAACTACCGATTTGCGGGTTATGAGCCCGCCGGGATGACCTAGCCCCTGTGGGTCTGACTTCCCCACCCCGCTGCGGCGCGGTGCAGGAGGGCGCTATATTTGCCTTTGGAGTGTAGCGGAATTAGAAACAGGAACATGAATCCTGCGAGATCCTGCCGGTGCCAGCAGGCGTGCGTGGACGCGCCACGCCGGATTGTACCTACCGTTGGTGGTGCACATCCTCACGTCATCGGTTCTTGGCAGTTCACGAAAATAAATACAATTTTACTACACGGGAACCCAATAGGTATGTGGTTTCTTGGCCGGTCTTGCTGCTCGCCTTCTTAGCTGTAACTGTAGCGGGCATAACCATGCCGCAGGAGGCATCAGCGGACAAGCCAATTGATGTACTGGTGTATGACAGATCTGGAATTATAGGGCCTGAACACATCACACTGTTGGAGTCCCAAGGGTATGTGGTGGAGGTTAGTGACGGTTCTGCAACGGCAGAGCAGATGGAGAAGGCCAGCGTAGTGGTCGGACGGACTCCGGGTGAACAGGACGCGAAGGTCAGAGAGGCGCTTGCAGAGTATGTGTACGGGGGCGGCCGCCTGCTGTTGTTGGTGAACACACAGTATGCCACGTGCGGTATAGAAAAGCCCTGCTGGTACGACTTTACCAAAGACGCGTTCGGGTTCAGGTTCGGGGGAGATGTTCAGCATGGCGCGGTACGTCCCGCTGAGGGAAGCGAGCAGCATCCGGTGTGGAGCAGTCCCAACACAATATCCGAACTAACTGACTGGTGCTGTGACGCGTACATAGAAGAGATAGCCGATGAGCAGAACATCAAAACACTAGCTGTTGTGTCAGGCCAGTCGTACGAACACGGAGTATACAGCACAGTACGAGGTGTTCCGGTGATTATAGTTAACGACAATCCGGAATGGAGCGGCGGGATGGTGGTCGGGGCCGGCCTCCACATAATAGCCGGGTGGAATGAGCCAGACATGCGTATGTTTGAAAACCTGATAGCGTTCATGGTCTCTGGCGCAACCGCAGCGGCCTCCGAAGATCAGATCGTGCCCGTCCCAGTGGCCGCCGTGACCGACGGTATGGACGGCTTTACGGAGCTTGATGGGGCCCACAGCATAGACACGATTCAGATATCCGGCAGGACGTACGCGGTGGTGGCCAGCGTAGATGATGACGGCATCCAGATAATCGACATCACCAACCCGACCGAACCTGCCCCGGTGGCCGCCGTGACTGATGAAGTGGGCGGCTTTACGGCGCTGGATAGAGCGCAGGGCGTGGAGATAGCACATATCGATGGTAAAACATACGCGGTGGTGGCCGGCGGGATTGATGACGGCGTCCAGATAATCGACATCACCAACCCGGCCGAACCTGCCCCGGTGGCCGCCGTGACCGACGGTATGGGCGGCTTTACGGAGCTGGACGGCGCAGTTAACGTTGGTATCGCCCATATATCCGGCAGGACGTACGCGGTGGTGGCCAGCGTAGACGATGACGGCATCCAGATAATAGATATCAGCCGGACTGGCTCGCCGGCTGCTGTATCTCATCCCCCCTCCGAAGGCGGGT
>JAGWAW010000194.1 GCA_021296165.1 Nitrosopumilaceae archaeon
TTGAACAAGGGTTGGGTCTTGACAGACGGGTGCTGTCCGGTTTATGCTCTTTTTGTCGCAGATTTTTGGACAAGGCCCGCGCCGCCCAAGCACGTACTTATACCGCCCCGGCGAATGGTGGGTTGTGGGCCTGCTGTACACCGCCAACTACGTGGACTTTGATGAGCGTGACTGGCGGCAGGTTTCCGTTGACCCGCCGGAGTTTGAGACCGTCGCCAACTTTGTCACCTTGGACATATTCGACGTGTCGCAAAAGTCCTACAAGCTCAAGTTTGCCAAGGGGGCCAAGGTAAGGTCGTTCCGGGTGGTGGGAAAGTTCCGGATCACCTGGGATGACTCTCACCTGCTGGAAAAGTCCTAGGGGAAGTTTCCGGCGCGGGCGGCCCTGTCGTGGCAGGTGCAGCGGCAGAACCGGTAAAAGTTGCCATCGTGCACGTCACCGCATGCCTCGCACCCTTCACTGTCGGCCATCGGGCTTTGGCGCGGCGCCGGGATATTTTTTTGTTGGGGCCCGCCGAAGTTTGGCCAGGCGTGGCGCCCCGCCGGATACGACGATAGTACACCCGGCCGTATGTGGCGGCGCGGCCCTCGCCAAGATGTGGCCGACGCTTCTGCGGAGGGGAGCGTCCTGGACCCGTCCCGGATTTGCCTCGGGGCGGGAGAGGCGACCGGCCGGGGATACGGCGCTTTGAACATTTTAATAGAGATATCCCGGTTCCGCCCCCATGAATAGCGATACCAAGGCCATGGGGGCATGTCTGGTGGCAATGGTGGTCATAGTGACCGCATGGGCGTTTCTCACGCTGACCTAGCGCGTCTCATCTCCTCAAACATGCGGTCGTACTTGCTCTGGACTTTGGCGTTCCGGCCATACTCGGTATCTGACTCGTACCGGGCAATCTCCGAGGATAGCATCTGGTGTATGTCGTCTAGGTGGCCCAGCGCCGTCCGGGAGTCCTGCAGGGAGCACTGCCTCCGTTCCTCCTCGTTGGAGCCCCGGACGGGGTACCGCTTCTGGGAGAACCTGGCCGCCAAGATCTCCTCCATGTCGGGACGCAGGTGCTCGGCCAGATCAAAGCACCCCTGCATGTGCGCCAGCAGTGCATCGTCGGCCACGCCTCTTCGGACCCAAGAGAGGTTCCTCACCAAGCTGGTAATGAGCCGTATGTTCTGTATGGTAAAGAAGAGTGATTCGCCGCTCTTGTGCGACTCCACAACCCAGTTGCAGTCGTACCGTATGGATGCCAGGGCGTCTTGATATGCTCCGGAGTGCGCGTCTGCCTCAAAATGGCTCCACTCCAGCCGCGCTGACGGCGTCCACTCCGTTATGTTGTCCGGCGCCATGCCTGGACCGCGCCCCCGCCGGTTAAAACGGTGACGCGCCAAAAAAGCGGTTCGCGCCGGCGGCTCCGTGGCACGAATGGGGAGATTGCCGGATGGGTGTGCCATATCCGGACAGGACACAGATGGTGCCGCCGCCAGACCGCGCTCCCGCTCCGCGGATCATACATGTGTGTGAGGCGGCGCGCAGCGTCCGTGTCGCCCCACCGGCGCCCGGACCGTTCGGCGCGACGCCCCTGTCCGGCCAGGGTGGTCTTTGGACTGCCGGCGGGTCCTGCCGCAAATGCCGCAGGCTGTGGCGAGCAGCGGAGGGTTGATGCCGGATCCGCCCGGATGGAACTGGCCGGCCGCGCCGCGTACAGTGTTGCGTTTGCCGCAGGACAATCCATGCGGGGCCCGGGCAGCCGATGGTGCATGGTGCATGCTCATTGGCTGGAATGCGGCATCGGATCGGTGTCTGTCCGGCCCTGTTTCTTGTGTCTCCGGCGCCGAGCTTGCAGCCAAAACCACCCTTAGGCGCGCCATCTGGTCTGGAGTGTATTTTTTCTGCAGTATGTCCGTCACGCTTGGCCTGCGGGTGGGATTACTACCCACCGCATTGGACTGATGAGCAGTATGCGCCAAGCCGCGGATTTGGCCGGGTGCTGCAAGTTCGCTTCTTGGAATGGGGCAAGCTTGCCGTCACTATGTGACCGGTCCTCGGGCTCACCGCTCCACCGGCGCGCCAACGGAGTTTCCCCACTCACTCCAAGATCCGTCGTAGTTGACCACATTTGGGTAGCCCAGCAGGTACTTTAGAACAAACCACGTGTGGGAGGATCTCTCCCCTATCCGGCAGTATGCGACAACGTCCTTGTCGGGCGTGATGCCCGCCGACTCGTACAGTTTGCGAAGCTCCGCGGCGCTCTTGAAGGTTCCGTCCTCGTCGTTTACCGCACGTAGCCAAGGGATGTTGATGGCGCCGGGAATGTGCCCGGCTCTTTGGGCCCCCTCTGTTGGGTATTCCCCAGGGGCGGACACCTCGCCGCGAAACTCAGGTGGCGACCTCACGTCCACCAGGCGGGCGTTGTCCTTACCCAACATGTCTGCCACATCGCTGCGGAAAGCCCTCAGTTCCGGGGCGTGGCCGGCCGTCTTGTATTGCGTGGTAGGCACCTGCGGCTCTTCTGCATGGTACGTTCCGCTAACGTGACCCATTCGGATTTTCAGGTATCTCGTGGTAGGCACTTCCGGCTCTTCTATGTCGTATGGCCTACCTTCCAGCTCCCACTTCTTTCGGCCCCCGTTCATTATGCGGACATCCTTGTGACCATATATCTTAAAGACCCACAGCGCGAACGTGGCAAACCAGTTGTTGAAGTCTCCGTACAGCACGATGCACGTGTCGGGAGTGATCCCGTTTCTGGACATGAGCGCCTCGAACTGCTCCGAGCTTAGTATGTTCCGGGACTGGGAGTCGTTTATGTCACTCTTCCATCTCATCAGAATGGCCCCCGAGATGTGGCCCTTGCGGTAGGCGTTCTCAGGGTCGTAGTCGACCTCTATAATACGGATGTCTTCATCCGGCGTGTGCGTTGCCACCCATTCGGTATCCACGAGGACTTCTGGCGTGGCATATCCCATTGCCATGTGTATGCCTGCGGCATTTATAACTCATGTCCTTGGTAGGGGCTGTCAAGTTAACGTGTGATGCCGAAAGCGTCAACACATACTAACTTGGCAGTCACGCGTAGAATGGGACAATAAACAGGACGAGATGCTTGGAGGTGCAGAAAGAGATGGATGTCACCGGTTCCTCCCGCAATGCCGGGTGATGGGTAGAAAAAATGCGTCTAGGATCTTAAACAGTACTTCGGATCATGGCAG
>JAGWAW010000195.1 GCA_021296165.1 Nitrosopumilaceae archaeon
AATTGTGTTTGCAAGACGATGCATGCCAATTATGTACAAAACTATTGCCAGTTTTGAAAACCTTGGTGATTATGATATATTCTAAGCGTCGATCCCACGCTCAGAGGCACCTAAACACGTTCCTTCTTTTCAAGGGTCTAACGGCCCGGCATTGTGGCGTCTGGAATAACGAGTAACAGGTTAGGTCGCCCAGAACACTTCTGACGTGACTGTTTCGCTTTTTGAATCTGCTTTGGCAGCCGCATACCGCCCCTGCACGGCGGGCTTGGCGCCGGATCAGTTTTTTTGGCCCGCATCTCAAGACTGATCGATATGGCTTGCTATAGAGTGGGCAGTGCAAGTCCCACCGACAAGCACGATGGTGGGACAAGCACACCGGAGGGGGGGCTGGCAGGAGGGCGATTTAACCTCGCAGACGCGTTTTGGGCCAGCGTACCATGCCTCGGGGCAACAGGATGGCTAGCTGCATGTCTGGCGGGCACTTCATGGGGTGCGAATGCTGCAAATGGTGGAACGGGGTGGCTGGCGGGTCGCTGAGGGTGGCCGAGACGCTGGCCACGCTGGCCACGCTGGCCGGGCGGCTGGCCGGCCAGAACGACTCCGGCGAGGACACGATACGGATGCTGCAGGCGATCGAGGAAGCCCTGGCCGATGACAACCAGAATCTGGCACAGGCAAACCGGCGGCTCAATGCTAGGAAGAACACCTATACCGGAATGAAGAAGTTCATAATGATCTGATGGCCCCCAAAAGCTGGTCCATCCATGCGGGTGGAGGGTGAGCCGGCGCGGGGCGTCCAAAAATATTTTGATCGTGGATGCGCATAGTAATGGCCATAAAGAATGCAATAAAATTCAGAACACATATGCGCGCGCTTCCGGCGGCACCCCCACTCATAGCGGTGCGGCCAAGCCACCGCAGCATGCCGCATATGCCGCAGCCCTGCCGTCCGGGGCAAACCGTTCGGGGTGGGGAGGGTGGCCGCGAGCAGGATCCGGGGGACGGTGCGGCTACCCGGGGTGTGCAGCGGGCATTCAGGCCGTAGGGCCGCCTATGGGAATAGTAGCCACTCAAACAGCTTGACTATTGGTATCTCCCTGTTGCGGAACCATACCATGATCGCGTCCCGCATCTTGTCCAGGCTCCCGAAGAAGATGTCGGCTATGGCCGCCCTGATCTCCCGCCATTCTATCTCTGGGGTTCCATATGGTTGAGCTGTGGGGTGTGGGGCGGGATGTGCACCATCTCGACGGTTCCATTCGTACCGGAGATGTAGTCCCGTATGGCCTTGCCGGTGAGGGCGCCGGCGTTCTGGTATGATGATCCCTATTTTCTTGTGGCGCCGGCGAGCATACTCTACAAGATCCACGTAGCTGCCCGCCTTCAGGTCCTCGTGGAACTGCAGGTCCAGTGTGCCATCCCCCAGCGCCCCCACGAGGTGCATGGCCTTTTTGGAGTGGTTGGTACGGATGGTGCCCTTCCCGCCCCGCCGCCTGAGCCCCCGGCGCAATACCGGCGAGTCCCGCAGGGTGGCCGCGTCGATGGCCAGCACGGTGCGGCCCTCCTCTTTCCATCCGGCGATTGTACCCCTCATCTTTTCTATGAACTCTATCTACTCCTCGGGCGTGGCACTGTTGTATGGCATGGGCCACGGTTTTCGGACCGAGAATCCGAGGCGGTGAGCCACCCTCAGGGCCGTCCTCCGGCTGCATATTGTGCCGAACCGTTCCAGTATGCGCCTGGCCACCATCGTGGAGTTCCAGCTGCCGCGTACAAAGCCGCTCTCGCCGGGCGGCCGCGATTATCCGCTCCTGCTCCGGGTCCAGATTCCGCGGCCTGCCCGGGCTCTTGCCGTCGTGCCTGCCCTCTGGCCTTGCGTTCCATCCTGTACAGCCACCGGTGTATGGCGCTGGCCCAGCGTCCCACGGTTTTGGCCATCATCTCAAGCATTACACCTCGTTTTCCCAGTACGGCCGCCTGAAGCCTGTCCCTGGACCTACCGGGGCGCTCGCGTCTGTGCATCTCTTCCAGTACGGACAGTGGCACGCCGGGCAGGTACCCCTCCCCACTCCTTACCAGTACCGCCTTTGGCACGGGGGTCTGGGGGAGGGGGGACGATCTATGTCTTTCGGTCTGTCACGGGTTTTTGCATTCTTTATGACCATCACTACGCATGGGGAATATTCCATGTGGAGGGAGACGGCCCGACTGCGTGCGGCGATTGACAGGATCAACGAAACCCCGGTTCTCTTGCAAACCGTGTTGATAGTTTTCTCGCGACTTTCACGTGAACCACACCGTCCATGCCCTGGCCAAGTGCC
>JAGWAW010000039.1 GCA_021296165.1 Nitrosopumilaceae archaeon
CTACGGCGAGGCGGTGTGGTGGATGCTGCAGACCAGAAGCGCCGACGAGCCCACCACCCAGTTTTATAGGTGCACGGGATGCGGGCACACTTGGCGGGATTATTCCTGAGGTGGCCATCATCACATTCGGTTGTACATAGCTTAAAGTTTGCTGCTTATGCTCTGAATAGTTGAGGTGGTTTCAGCCCTCAACCACACGGTCCTTGGAGTGGTCCCCTCTCATGGAAACCAATCTTCGCGGCATTATATTCACACTTATCACCGCCTATATCAGACATGGGAGAATATGCACAGACTACCACACCGTAGCAAGATCCCCGTAGAATTCACTCGTTTTTCGTTCAGAATTGGGTCTATGCATAATTCCCAATATGAGCGATTACTAACATCCCTCGGGACCAACAGCGCGATATTGCACGATATCGATCCTTGGCCGAACCCGCACAGGTGGGTCATGCCGTCCTGGGTCAGATATGTCCTGCAGTACATGAGGACCATCAGCACCCTGTACCACAGGTACAGTGAGAACGGACACCCCGCGCCGACCTTTCGCTTGCGACCAGGGCGGTCAAGTCTCGCTCTTTCGATCTCCGGATAGACCTTTTCGATGTCGCGCATCAAAAAATCGGACTGCGAGAGTGACGCGCCGGCGGTCATCCTGAACGCGCGGGGGTTCTTCGACATGATCTTGAAGATTCTCATGATCATCTGTGCCGGGAGAGGCTACTTAGATCTTACGATCGTTTACTGGGAGATCGCCTTGCGGCTAATTATGCACCAAGTCTCCGGCAACAGGGGGACTCTCAGGGTAATGTCGTCCGGCTATGATATTTCACCAGTTTGGGACAGCGCTTGGTCATGTAGCCAGACAGGGTGGCTATCAGGACCTGCCGTGGTGTGCTTTGGAGCTGCCAGTCGGCGGAATACTGACAGAAACTGTCACGTACTGCCCGATCAATTATCCCCACATTTGGAGTATGAACGTATGTTCTTACTTTGTTTTTAGAGCTTTTATATCTAGTATTTTTACAAGATCTTTTATAAACTTCGTTTGTCTTCTTTTAATCTGATCTTGACCCCATTGGTCTTCACCAGCTATTTCTTTTGTTATTTTGTAGTTTGATCTACTATATGTTCGCGATTTAATCGAAAAGGATTCATTACCCAAGCGTGAATTTGGGACTTTATTTAGTAGGGTTAAATTTCCCAAGCGGCTACAATATTCCTGATGTATGTCTTTGGCATATTCCTCAGAACATTGATCATGAATTTTACAAATATACCTTAACCATTTGTAACTATCCTTCGGCATGATGTGTTCAACTGTTACCGTATTATGAGATACCGTGTCGCTACGTTTTGCTTCGATGAGTTCTAAAAGAATCAGCGCGGCCGAAGTGCGAGGCCTGTACACCATAAGTGATGCTTCTAAGTCATTTCCAGACATATATGGGGGTGTCTCGCAAAGATCATCTATGATATCATTTACACTGCAGTCTTCTTTGTAGCAGCGTCGAGAGATTTTAAATAAACCCCTCTGGTATTCGCTAACGCTTGCATTGCCTATGGTTTTGGCTCCCAAATGATATTTCAAACATACTTCTGCAAGTCGATTAAATGACGTGTGATCTCCTTCATACCAATACTTTTTTAATCCAGCCATTAAGAGTGGATATACTGCCACAGCGCCGAGTTTGTTTATCCTTTTGATGTGTCTTTCAGAATCATAACTCATTCCAGTATGATCACAAAAGTTACCACTTGGGCTACGTAGCGTTTTGACGATTGCGGACCATTCGTTCGCTGCATCTACCCATCCCAGTATTTTGTCTGACTTCACTCTATCTTTTAATTCTTTAAAAATATCTTTTACAGACACGTCAAATTCAAAACTAAGAATGTGCTGTATGAATATATCCATGCTGTAGTTAGTAGTCTTTCGAACATTTTTGGCTATTTGACTCCATTTCTTATCAACGTTCTCTATTTGTATTTCATCTATATCTTCCAGTTGCTCTAATTTAGCAAAGATGTGACTCCTAATTAGATCGTATTGGTTCAGAGGTATGCCACGATTATTTACTAGATTAAACATAGAGTATGCATCAGAACTATTCTTAACAGTGACTTGTATTATCTGAAAGTCTTGGAGTAGTTTGTCAACCAACTTTTTTAAAGCATCTAAACCTTTCTTGTCTCCATACCTTGTAATTTTTTGACGAAGCATATGATATGCTTTATACATGCTAAGATTGGAATCGTTTTCTAACTCATTAGGAGGCTTCTTGACATTAGGGCTGTCGTTCACCAATTTTTGAAAATATTCATCATTGAACTTGCTTAGTGTCAGTTTCGGCTTTGTTCCGTTAAGTAGATATTTTTCCAGCTCGTTCATAAGCTCTTTAGCATCTTTTGTCTTTAGATAATCTTTGGCAGCCAGTAAAAAAAGAAACACCGTAGTCGTTCTCTGTTGACCATCCAGTATCTTATCGTCACCATCAGTGTAAATTGTTCCAAAAAAGTGCCTATCTTTTTTCAATGCGTTTTGCAGGTCTTGCCAAAAGTCCTCAACTTGCTTGTTGGTCCATGCGTATCCTCTCTGATACCGTGGCACTTCGTACTTATTGTGATTGAGCATCTCACGGACAGCATGTGTTGCTACTGAGTATGTCATGGTCGATACTGCATCTCATACTTCATGTCCCTGCATCTTAATTCGCTTTTACAAAGATAATACGTAACATAGCACAAATTTATCATATAAAATAATGAAAACATGTATACAGTGAACACCAGCACGCTAGCCATAGAGTCGTCATGCCAAACACAGATCATGTTAGTTTGCGCCTCGCCAAAACGCTTGATTTGATGCCCTTTAAGAAAGTATATTCTGAGGCGATCTTGACACTCTTTGATACGGCTCTTGGTATATAAGGCAGCAATATATTCTATACGAGTGCATATGCTTCCTTGCAACTCCTCATTACCTCGCTGATATGTTGATATATAAAGATTATATTCATTTAGGTTCATCAGTGCCATTTCTGTTCCTGGACCCATGACATGTTTGCCTATTATGCATGGTTATATCTATTGCCGCATAGATGATGTGATTGATATACTTAAAAATAAAAACATGCGTCCAAAATAGATTAAAAACCAATTGCACGTGCTAGTATGGCGCCCCCATCTGAAGTAAGTCTGTACTCCCACTAGTCGAGATGCTGTAGCCTAAACAATTAAAAACTCAGTATCAAGATGCCTGAAACATGCGTCCAACCACTACGCATATGCCTTCCATGAATGACTCTTCAACGGGGGGGGGGGTGGCAAGATCCGGCCCTGCCCTCAGGGAGGTGGATCGCGAGACCGGCCTCATCTCCTTTGACGTCATACGGGGCGTGCAGGGCGGCCGGGAGTTCTACACGGGCATGTGCACGTTCGCCACGCTGTACAACCACTTCAAGTTCAACGAGGACCCGCAGATACCGCCCGCGCTTAGGGCCCAGCGCAAGCTGCGGCGCTCCCGCATACCGGCCATCGCCGACTACATCCTGAGCAACCCGGACAGCTACGTCTTCTCGGCCATCACGGTCTCGGTGGGCGGCCAGCTGATGTTCCACCCGGTGCCGGGCTTGGGGGATGCGGCTAACATGGGCATACTCCGCATGCCCATAGACGCGCCCATCCTCATAAACGACGGCCAGCATCGGTACGCGGCCATCCGCCAGGCATACGAGCAGCGGCCCCAGCTCCGCGGCGAGCGTATCCCAGTCGTATTCTTTGAGGACGTGGGCCTGGAGCGGAGCCAGCAGATGTTCGCCGACCTCAACAAGCACGCCGTCAAGCCCACCAAGTCGCTGGGGCTGCTGTACGACCACCGCGATTCCTTCTCCAGGTTCATAGTAAACCTAGTCAACGACGTGGAGATATTCGTGGGCAGGACCGAGATGGAGGGGACCAACATCAGCCACCGCTCCAGAAAGTTCTTCACGCTGAACGGCGTCTCCGAGGCCACCAAATTCCTGCTGAAGGCCAACGCCAAGTCCATAGCTGCCGAGAAGCAGCGGGCCGCCGCCGACTTTTGGCGCGAGGTATCACTGAGCATACCAGAGTGGAACCTCCTATTACAGGGCAAGGTGACCCCGCACGAGCTGCGAAAGGGGTACGTCCACGCTCACACCAACGTACTGGCCGCCATAGGGATGGCCGGCCACATACTACTCACACACTATCCGGACAGCTGGCCCAGAATGGTGCGGCGCATACATAAGGTGGACTGGTCCAGAAGCTCGCCACAATGGAATGGCAAGCTGGTGATAAACGGCCGCATGCTGAAGAACAAGACGGGCATCAAGGCGGCGGCCGGCATCATACTCAAGTCATGCGGCGTCAAGGAGTCGCTGGACTCGTTCGGGGTGAGGTGGTAGTATGGCCGAGTCCGTCTTCGACCATAGGACCATACGGGACATACACGACGAGATCCGGCAGGTCTACCTGGCCGACGACCGCCCCTGGATCCTGGGGTACAGCGGCGGCAAGGACTCCACATGTATGGTGCAGCTGATATGGGATGCCCTGGCGTCGCTGCCCGCATCAAAATTGCGCAAGAGCATATACGTGATATCCTCGGACACGCTGGTCGAGTCGCCCAAGATCGTGCAGCAGATAACCGACACGCTGGACATGATGGAGCGGGCCGCCAGGAAGGCGTCGCTGCCCATATCCACCAACCTGGTCAGGCCCAAGATAGAGGACAGCTTCTGGGTCTGCCTGCTGGGCAAGGGGTTTCCGGCGCCCAGCAACCTCTTCCGCTGGTGCACCGATCGGCTCAAGATACGCAACGCCGACCGCTTCATAAAGGAGAAGGTCTCCGAGTACGGCGAGGCAATAGTGGTGCTGGGCACCCGCAGGGACGAGAGCGGCTCCCGCCAGCAGCTGATGAGCCTGTACGAGATCAAGGGCAGCCTGCTCTCGCGCCACTCCAAGTTCCCCTCAACATACGTGTACACGCCTGTACGCGACTTTACGGCCAAGGACGTGTGGAACTACCTGCTCCAGAACAGGAACCCGTGGGGCTCCAACAACCGAGACCTGCTGGCATTATACCAGAACGCCAAGGCCGCCGAGTGCCCCCTGGTGGTGGACACCAACACACCCTCCTGCGGCAACAGCCGGTTCGGGTGCTGGACATGTACGGTGGTGGACAAGGACACCTCGCTCAGGAACACCATACGGAACGGCGAGGAGTGGATGCAGCCATTATTGGAGCTGCGCCAGGAGCTCAAGGACACGCAGGACCCGGTAATGCGCAAAAAAGTTCGCAGCCTCCGCCGCCGCACCGGCCAGATGAAGCTGGTGGACGAGATGCGCCGCAAATCATTCCAAGAGAGGATCGAGAAGGCCCGCGGCGAGCGCGAGGGCAAGCCGGCCAAGCCGGACCCCTATGAGGTGCTGGCCCCCGGCCCGTACACCATGGAGTTTCGCGTGCAATTCTTGGAGAAGCTGCTGCTGGCCGAGCAGAAGGTGCGGCGGGAGGGTCCCGATCCTACGATGTCGTTGATACGCGAGGAGGAGATCCGCGAGATACAGCGGATATGGCGGATGGAGTGGGGAGACTGGAGGAACACCGCCTATATGGTGTATGAGAAGATAGCCGGAAGGCGCCTGTACGCGGCCGACGACACCGACGGCTTCGGCGGCATGGAGCAGGACATACTGGAGAAGACATGCGCCGAGACGGGGGTTCCGGCCCGGCTGGTGGCCGAGCTGCTCAACGCCGAGGCGCGGCACAGGGGGATGACTAAGCACTCGCGCATATTCCGGGAGATAAACCGCATCCTGGGCGAGGAGTGGCGCGACAACATGGATGACATAATAGAGGATCTGGAGCAGAAGCGCCTGAACACCAAGAGGTACGGCGGGGCGTCACGATGATCATACGGCGGCTGACCCTGGCCGACTACGGGCCATACGCCGGCGAGCACTCCTTTGAGCTGGAGACTATCCAAAACAGGCCCATTATTCTAGTGGGGGGACGCAACGGGGGCGGCAAGACCACGCTATTCGAGTCCATACCGCTGTGCCTGTACGGTTACCAATACGGCAGGTCCGGCCGGAGGAACTATGAGGAGCGCCTGCGGCGGCTCATCCACCGCTATAATGACACGCGCATGGAGCCCTCCGAGAGGCGTACCTCAGTACAGGTGACGTTCCAGATAAGCTCGGGGGGAGATCTGGCCGAGTATGTGGTAAGGAGGTCCTGGCGCGCCTCCAAGGACGGCATATCCGAGGAGCTGGACGTAAAGAGGAGGGCTGGCGACAAGTACGAGAGCCTGGACTCGGTGGAGCAGGACCAGTGGCAGTCGTTTGTGAACGGGCTGGTGCCGCCGGGAATAGCCGACCTCTTCTTCTTTGACGGCGAGAAGGTCACGCAGATGGCAGAGAAGGGGCGCGAGCACTCGGCCATACGCGCAGCGTTCAACTCCCTGCTGGGGCTGGAGACGGCCGAGCGGCTGCGGGAGGACTTGAGGACCAATCTGGCGCGAAACCTCACCGGAGACGACCGCCACATACGGGAGGATCTGGACAGACTGGAGGGTGAGAAGGAGCAGGCCGAGCGGAACGCCACCCGCACCAAGGACACCCGCGCGCGCAAGGGAGCGGAGCTGGACCATATCCGCAACAACATACAGGGTATGGAGGACAAGATAGAGGGACTCGGCGGCGGCTACGCCAAAAAGCGCCAGGACATGCGGGAGCGGCTCGCCTCCAGAGAGGCCGAGGCGGCCATTTTGTCCAAACGCATAGGGGCCCTCTGCGCCGCGGAGCTGCCGTTCGGCATGATTCCCCGGCAGGTGGACGAGGTCCTGGAACGGATGGGGGCGGATCTGATCATATCACAGCGCGCCACGAAAACGAGGCTGGTCGCCGACATACTGCAAAAGGTCAGGGACGTGGCGGCGGCGCGAAACATCCCAGATGATACAGCCGGAGACATACTGGGGGCGATACGGGAGTCGGCCCCGCCACAGGATGATATGGTCGAGGTGCTCGGGTTCTCTACAGTACAGCGCGAGAAGATATCGGGGATAGCGGAGCGGTCCCAAACCACAACACTGGAGGAGGCGGGCGCCATATCAGGGCAGTACGGCCTGGCACGCCGGGAGGTGGAGCGACTGCGTTCCATGCTGGAGAGCGCCCCGGCCGACGATGAGATCGGACCTCTGGTGTCTGAGGCGGCGCGGCTCCACGCCGAGGCCGGGCGCCTCGAGGCGGAGATCGAGCATCTGGACATGGAGGCGGCCAGACAGGAGACACTGATCCGGCACACCAACGCCCGGATACGAGACAAACTGGGCAGCCAGTACAAGAACGAGAAGAGCGGGAGAATGGCGAAGCTGACCCGGGCGGTGGACGGAGCGCTGGAGAAGTACGCCAGCAGGCTCCGGGCAAAGAAGATCGGACTGCTGGAGCGATACGTGCGGGAGGCGGCCCAAACGCTACTACACAAGAAGAATTTCATCGGCGACATATCCATAGATCCGGAGACGTTCGAGGCGGCCGTGTACGACTCGGACCGCAACGCAATCCCCCGGGACACGCTCTCCCAGGGGGAGCTGCAGATGATGGCCACATCGGTGCTGTGGGGGCTGGCGCGCACCTCCGGGCGGCCCCTGCCCTTTATGATAGACACCCCGCTGGCGCGCCTTGACGCGGAGCACCGTTCCAACCTGACCGAGCGGTTCTTTCCACTGGCCTCGCACCAGATACTGCTATTCTCCACCGACACGGAGATCCGGGCCGACGACTATGCCCAGATACGCAGGTACGTGTCGCGAGCGTACACGATACGGCACGATCCCGACTCGGCCAGCACCATAGTGCGGAAGGGCTACTTTTGGGACAGGAGCGGGGATGAGATTCGGTAGGCTCAGGATGAGCTCCCGCAGCCAGAACCTGCTGGCCATCGTAAAGGGCAAGACGGGCATAACGCCCAACGTGTCGGGCCGGTTCGCCCTGTGCCTCTCCCTCAAGGACCCCTCGCCGCCCAACCCCGACGAGTACGACGAGAAGGGCTCAGAGATACTTCCGTCGGTGCTGTTTGGCGAGTACGAGGACATGTACATGGCGCTCATGGTCATGCGGCTGCGGCGCGACGGCCTGGATCCTGAGATATACCTCAACAGGATGCTGCGCGCCCACTTCAACCGGGGGGCGATAATGCTGCACGCCCGGATACGGAACCTGGACGACTTTTACGGAATGGTAAGCGTGGAGCGCGGCGGCGCATGATATACCTGGACCACCACTCCACCACGCCCCTGGATCCTGTAGTATTGGAGGAGATGATGCCATACATGACCGAGCGGTTCGGCAACCCATCCAGTATGGACCATTCCTATGGGCATGAGGCGTCGGTGGCCGTCGAGGAGGCCCGCGCGCGGGTGGCCGACTTGGTGGGCGCCCGCCACGACGAGATCATATTCACGTCGGGGGCCACCGAGTCGGACAACTTGGCCCTGGTGGGGGTGGCCCGGCGGTACGCCGACCGTGGAGATCATATCATAACCTGCGCCACCGAGCACAAGGCCGTGCTGGACACGGCCGCATATCTGGAGCGGACCGGGCGGCGCGTCACGTACGTCCCGGTGGATGGGTTTGGCATGGTGGACATGGATATTCTGGAGGGGGCCATCACGCCGCAGACCGTGCTGGTGTCGGTGATGGCGGCCAACAACGAGGTGGGCACCATACCCGACATTGGAATGATCGGGGAGGTGGCGCACCGGCATGGCGTGCCATTCCACACGGACGCGGCGCAGGCCGCCGGCCACATTCACATGGACGTGGAGGAGATGCACATCGATATCATGTCGATATCAGCGCACAAGATGTATGGTCCCAAGGGGGTGGGCGCCCTGTATGTCAGGAGCATGAGGCCGGCGGTGCGCCTGGATCCCATAATGTATGGCGGCGGCCAGGAGGGCAACCAGCGGTCCGGCACGCTCAACGTGCCGGCAATAGTGGGGCTGGGCAAGGCCGCCCAGATCGCACAAGGCGCTATGGCCGACGAGGCCCGCTGGCACTGTTCGTGGACTAAACAGATGATGGATATGTTCGGGGGTGTGGGGGGCGTGCTGAACGGACATCCGGAGTCCCGGCTGGCGCACAACCTCAACGTGCGGTTTCCCGGCGTGGACGGCAAGGCGATAATCAACACCGTGTCCGACAGATTGGCAATATCGGCCGGCTCGGCGTGCACCACCGAGACCGTCGAGCCGTCGCACGTCCTGCTGGCCATGGGCTTGGATGAGGAAGAGGCACACCAATCGGTGAGGTTCGGGCTGGGGCGGTATACCACACACGAGGAGACGGTGCGAGCCGCCGAGATAGTGCTTGATGCTGTGCGTGGCATTTCGCGCCAGTAAATTCCTACACTGTTTGGTATATTTGGATCTGGTGGCGGACATTGTGAGTAGACATTATGTGTAATTTAAGAAATAGATAAGCGCAGAATAAAAATGGCACCAATATACTCCGCTTAACACCAGCCGCCACCGGTCGGTACGTGGCCATACGGATGCGCCCAGACCACTGTGCGGCGCAGACATGTGGGCATTGCAAATCTTTGTAGGGGACATTCCGGAGAGTCGACAGATCAATCTATGACTCAAGCGGAACAAATCAGACAGCTGAAACGGCAACTCAAGGAAGCCAAGATGGCCGCTAATGCGGCAGAGCGTGAGCGGGACAACGCCTTCAAGAAGCTCGGGTGGGTGGAAGAGGCCGCCAAAAGGGTGGACACAAAACTAAACAACAATGCCAAGCAGATAATGTACCTACAGAGGCAGCAGCAGGCACTCGTCGCGTTCAGCAACGGGTATGGGCTGCTCGGCACGGACCACGACGCCATGTGGAACCATGTCGCGGAACTTAACCGGATAATCGAGACCCCCAAGATGCTGAAGAAGATAACCGGGTGCACCCCAGAACAGTTCGCGTTCAAGCTGAAGTATTTTGAGCCGCTCGCCATGGAGTGCGGGCTCCTGTTCCGGGGAGACGACCAGCGGGCCAGCGACCCGAGAGATGATTAGTAATTGGCATTTTGAGCGTGAAATCTTGGGGACTTTGAGCGTAGAATCCTTATTGCTAATCATCTGTACCCGCGGCATGTGCTGTTGCTGGCGCTGGTTCGATACTATACGGGAATGGCCGAGCGCCCTGCAGCCGTGGTTCGGCGTGGACCGGCCGACGTGTCAAAATACCTGGGCTTGGCCGCCGACATACTGGAGCGCATAGTCACATCCCCCGAATTTCTGACCGGGTTGTTGGCGAAGGCCGAGTCAGTTGATGGTATGATATGGCTGGTTCCGCATTTGAGGCTGCTGGTGGACGGCACGCACATACTGCGGTACAGGCCCGGCGACAAGGCACAAAGGAAGGCATCGTACAGCGGCAAGAAAAAGCAATTCACATACAACGTGCAGGTGATCACCAACTGCGCCGGCATCATACTGAACATCAGCGAGGCAGTGAGCAGCAGCACGCACGACTACGCCCTGTTCAAGAAGCACATGGTCGAGGCGGGCGCGTGGCTGCTGGGGATGGCCGAAACGTGCCGCGCAGAGGAAAAAAGGTTGGAGATGGTCTCGGATCTGGAGTACAAGGAGATCAACAAGGGCTACCCGCAGTTCGACCACATACAGGGCACCAAGCGCCTGCGCAAGGACAACCCCGACTGTGAACACAAAGCACGGCGGCCTGAGCGGGGCCCAGGTGAAGCGCAACAGGGAGGTGTCCAGAGTCAGGATACCGGTGGGTGGGCCATGGGTGACATGAAGCGGTACAGGCTGTTCAGGGGCCCGTACGCGGGGGCGGCCCGGGACCTGAGCCGGGACATGAACATAATAGCTAGCCTCTCGAACATAAACGAGCTCTGGGACCACGAGAATAACAGGCCCGGTACGCTGCCGGCCAGGCTCACGTCCAAGATACCATTGCTCTAACGCACCGGCAACACGCCGCCGCCCACTCTGGGACGAGATTCAGGGCGGGGATGCCTGCGCACGGCCTTGTGTTTTTGGTGATTTCCACAGCATCCGGACTCTCATAACTGCCACAAACGTCGGCGGCTTGTGTACGGAGACAAATTATGAGACATATTTGGAGCCAAATGTTGTCTGATTAAAAGTATTGATTTCAATTACACATAAGGTCTAACAATTTGACGGTTACATCAAGGGGCAAACTATTTCACTAAATCATGGCTTGTTAAGGTATGACCTCAAACACAGCAGCTGCAACAAACTCCGACATCTCATCGTACAACTCAAACACATACACACCGGGAGTATAGACGCCATCAATATGCACCTCAAACACGCCATCACCCAAATCTACCACCTCATACATCACTCCGGACTCATACGGATCCAACCATGCCCAACCAGATAACCAGTCATATTCTCCGGAATAGAGCATATACAACAACACGGATTCTCCTGGATAGTAATAATCCCAAGCCGGGAACATCGCAACATCATCATATACGGCCACCGGAACACCCGGATTGGGACTAGTCAAGTCAGCTGGAGCGAACCTCTCTTTCCAATATATTGGGTTATTTGGGTTCGTGAACCCATCCATCCCATATATGGACACCAGAGCACCAAGGTTGAGCTCCGAGGCCGTGGTTGACTTGGAACCCGTGTCATTCGGGCAGGTCCGCCCATAATCGGCCTCATAACTACACATCAAATCCCCTGGCACATTGAAGGTGTGGCCCAACCCGATTGCGTGTACGAACTCATGCACTGCAGAAGAGCCTATCTCATCATCGGTAAGGCCATCAAGTGAGCAAACAGTCGTTGGGACAGGTTTTATACCATTGATGGACGCCCAACCAAGCAAAACACCATTATCATTCGGGCCACATCTTGAATCATCATCACGAGTCACCAGATTTACTATAACATCTGGCCGCACGCTAAATGTTCCCCCCGGCAGCACAACCTCAAAGTCAACATCCCAGTTACCGGCCGGGGAGTGACGTTCCAGCATGGACGACAGCCCCAGTATGCCCTCTTGGACAGGGACAATATGCTTACGGACGCTATCATACGAATCAGGGGCCGGCACTATGGCCACCAAGGGGGGCCGCTCAAAGTACAAAGAGTGGTAAAGCTCCATGTATGCCTCGCTACCGGTCGGGCCGGGTTCAGGTCCCAACGGATCATCATACCACGTCACTTTTTGGATAGCTGTAGCAAGCCTGTAGTGTTTCGCATCGCCCTCAAAGACCGCCTGTATATCAATGGTATAATCTGGGTCCACGTCGTCCACAACCCAGTACGTCGAAAAGCGTCCCGCAGAATCCACGTAGGCACTAGTCAACAGATCATCCAGATTCAGTGTGTCCTCATCCTTGATGTATATGATGGCCCCCTCCGAACTATGGGCATCCAAGGCCAGAGTTCCGGATATTGCAATAGCCTCCCCGAAAGCCGCAGACGTGGGTATCGGATCCAAGGCTATGGAGCCACTGAACTTGTACACATCCATGTATTGGTTCGAACTCCGGTCTCTGGAATACTGGCTATTTCCTGTGAAGTCAGCGTATATGTCAAACTCAATCTCCACCAGTCCAGGCTTGGCTACCCATGGTATGACAAACACTCCTGCACGATTTGTGGTTCCCCACGCCAGACACTCATCAGGTATGAATGGATCATCCTCGCATATCCAGACGGTTGCCCCGGACACCGGGAAGCCATCACTTGTCAACGTACCCGTAAAGGTGACAGTCTGTCCGACATACACCCAGTCCGGTATCGGATCCAACGTCAGCGTAGAACCATAAGCGTCCCCCGCCCCAAGAGCGGCCACCACCATCACAGCTACCAGCACCGCCAACCACATACGGCCACACAGAAAACACACACACTTATTCACTTCGTACAATTCACCGCTGGAACGCACGTTTTAACCACCGCACAACGCCTCCATATCATACCTGGCCGCCGCCATGTCTCGCAACAGCCTAACCGAATCGTCGTACCCACGCCGCCGCACCCGCTCCAGAGCGTCGGCCGCCACCTGCCGGCACCACGCCGCCGCCACGTCCGGGGGTGCCCCGCAGTACGTGGCCGCCGCAGGCGGTCATCCCGCCTGCCCCCCATAAACTCCATCTCCGCACCATCGGGGATCGGCGGGGGCTGATCCGCCCCCAAAAGTCCCCCGGAACGTCCCCGGATCCGTTCGGCCTTGTCCAAAAATCTGCGCCAAAAAGAGCATAAACCGGACAGCACCCGTCTGTCAAGACCCAACCCTTGTTCAAAACTTGGAGAATCGCGCGAAGGAT
>JAGWAW010000196.1 GCA_021296165.1 Nitrosopumilaceae archaeon
ATGGGGGTCCGGGGGATGGAGTGGGATCTAAACGTTCCGGTTTTCGCATGTTTTTGCAAACCTTATGGCCATCACTATACAATAGTACGGCGGCGGTGGCCTCGCCGTGCCGTACAGCCTCCAGTATGGCGGCAGCCGACTCGGTGTCGTTGCTGTGCGCAACCCATGACACCCTGGCACCCCCGTGCAGCAGCTGGCCGGTTGCCGCATCCCGGAGAGGTATGCCGTACTCGTCATGCCGGTATTCCACGATGACGTGGTCTGCGCCGTCAGCGGCCAGCGCCCCCAGCGCCGCAGCCTGTCCGGCATCGCTGGGCGCCATCCGAAATACGTGGTCGGGCATGGCCACCTCCGGCGAGTCCGAGCAGCAGTTGATCAACAGCATGCGATCCCCGGAGGTCTGGTACAGAACGGCCCAGAGAGTCGCGTTGCCGGAGGGGCCCAGAACGGCCGTCGGCGAGTCCAGGCTGCGGACGGCCATCAGCGCCCCGTACCCGTCATACCCCTCGTACGTATCCAAGGCCAGCCGCCACGACTGCCCCAGCCGGGTCACGTATCCGTTAAAGTCCCGAACCGCCAGGAGTGTGGCTGACTCCACCTCGTCTACGCCGGCCGCATCGTCCACGAATGCCACCCTGTGGGATCCGGCCAGCGCCGGGCCCACAGTACAGGTGACGTCCAGCGGGGCCTCATACTCCACGTGCAGCACGGCCAACGAATCCCCGCCATCGTGCCCATCCAGTACCGCTATGGGTATGGTCAGGGATATGTGGGGCTGCAACTCCAGCCCGCCGTCCCCGCCCAGCCCAGGAGCCAGATCCACCACCAGTCCCACGGCATCTGACGTGTACCGGGGATGATCCAGGGAGACTGCGCCCGCGCGGACGGATCCGGCAAATATCACGTACAGGTCCTGCGTGTCGTTGGCAGGCAGCACCAAGTCCATCCGCGATATGGAGGCGGCGCCGTCGCAGGACACGGCCAGCGTGATATAGTCCAGCACCGGGCCATCGGGCACCACGCCGGTAAAGTATGCTCGCCCTCCAAGCCGGTGGCGGGCCGGACGTACAGTCCAGGCCTCACCTCCACCGGAACCTCCGCGTCGGGCGTGCGGCTCCATGCCTCGCCGGCCACTGCTCCCTCACCTATGTGCAGCCGTGCGTTCTCGGCTCCCGCCAGCACGTCCCGGTACGGCATACCCAGCCGGTACGACACCACTCCCCCGGACACGCGTTCCGCATCGGCCGTGTGGAATGGTATGCTCCCCGACCCTCGGGCATCCTCCACGATCAGCGTGGCGTTGGCGCCCGCACCCCCGCCGAACGCGACAGCCAGCACTCCTGATTCCACGTTGTAGGCGGCGCGCGTCGGCGCCCCGGCACCAGAGACCACGGGCAGGCCCGATACGGCCGGTGAGGCGTTGATACGCACATCATGTATGGCGCCCGCATCCATGTGCAGGTGGGGGGACGCCATCGCATCCACCACCCCCCGCTGCTCGCCGTCCAGCCGGAAGATTATGGTGTTGTCCGGCCCCTGGTCGGCGTGCTGCATGGTGGCGCCACCGCCGTCCCGGCCATACTCCCGGATGTGTACGCGGGACGGGTCCACTGTCAAGATGTCCGCGGCGCCATCAAGCGACAGGGTCAGGATGCCAGTGTCCGGGTCGTACGAGGCCGATGCTGGCAGGGGGACCGTGCCTCGCACCATAACGGGTACTGTGGCCTGGGGAATTGTATTTCCGGCCAGGTCTCTGACGGCCTCTGCCAGCACGTGGGGCCGGATCATACCGTCCAGTGCGGCGCGGCTGTCCCGGTCCAGAGCCAGCCTGACCATTCCCCCATGGACGGTGGCGTTGTATTTCAGGGCCACATCCCCCGCCACCCCCTCTTCGTACGCGTACAGCAGCGCATCCCCGGCGGCGCCGTCCAGAGTCTCGTTGAATGCCAGAGAGAGTGTTCCATCCTCTGCCGAGTATACAGCCCACTCCAAGGCAGGCGGGTATGCATCCCCCACGTCCACGGGGATCGTGACGGGCAGGGTGCCGTTGGCCGACGCGACGCGGAGACGGGGGCTCTCCATGATATGTATGGCATCAACGCCACCCTGCCCCGGCCGGTATACCAGCGCCAACGGATCGGCTCCCGGCCTGTACATGGAGCCATCCATCACGGCTGTAAAGGTATGGTTGCGCACCTCCCCCAGCACGCTGAGTCCGCCATGCCTGGTACGGTCCGCGTCCACCGTCTCGTTGAACATAACCACAAAAAGGCCTACAGTACTATAGTATGTGGCCGATTCCACCACGAGCGGATCTGGAGGCGGGTATGACGCGGACGACCCCAAGCCACCCCAACCCGACGGCGCCGGGGCAGGCCTGGAGGAGTCGTGTACGGACACGAGTACGCCGCCGCTCGATGCCACGTCGGTGCCTGCCGTGTCCCGTACGGCGCCCGCCTCCACCGACATCATCGGCGTGCCAAATATCCCGGACACAGTATCCTGGTTGGTCGTATTCAGGGTGAACCAGACCTTCACCCCTCCCGGGTTGTCGGAGCTAAGCTGGTTCTGCGTCAGCCGTATGTCCGCGAACCCGTCCGTAGTAGGTCCGGTTATCTGAAATTTGGTGGCATCCACGCTATTCACGTCCATCTTCCGGTTGAAAATTGCCGCCAAGGCGCCATCACCCCTGTAGTACTCGGACGAAATCAGGTATGGTGTCGTGTCAATTCGCGTGATTGGATTGTTAGACGAATGCGCGATGAGGTTCTATTATGTCCAGCACCGTACCGACAACTATTATGACATCGCGCTGACCCTGCGTCAGCTCCGCGTCAAGGATGTTGCCGCTGACGGTATATTCTGCGCCCGACAGCGTGATGTGAGGCGGCTGGCCGGAGGTGGTAATGTTGAACCTGCCCATGTGTACGGCGGTGCGGTCGATTGCCTCGCTGAACGTCATGGTGAGGTTGCCCGTCCTTGAGTCAAATACGGCGGACGCCAGACCGGGCTTTTTATTGTCCACTGCGTCGGCATCATCTAAACCGCCGGATGCCGCACATACCACGGCAGCCGCAAGAAGAACATATGCCGGGCAGGCAAGTGCCCTCAGAACCCTCCCCTCCCCACGGGAGTACGTGGGAGCAAGACATACGCGCAACGCACGCCCATCATTGGAAATGGGCTGGAAGACTAGTTTATAAATAAAAATAACAGTCTCTTGAGCGAAAACAGGCGCCGGCCGCCAAGTGCTGCGCACAGGGCCGTATCCATATGTAGAAAACCTCCGGCCGGGGGCAGACCCCCGCCTAGCATCCGGACCTGCAAGCGTCCTGGTTCGAGCCAAGGGGGTTTCGGTTCTCTTGCAAACCGTGTTGATATGGTTCAATAATTAAGCTCAGTCAATGACCGCTAGCCGGGCCGGATTACCAGT
>JAGWAW010000040.1 GCA_021296165.1 Nitrosopumilaceae archaeon
GACTCATCCTCTGCCAGTACCAGACATTCCACTGCGGCCATACCCTTGCACCCCTTCCCCGTCGTATGGTAGGCGCACCCGCAGGTGGACCTGCCGCAGGCAAGCGACACCCTGTACCACCTGCCCTCCACACCTTGGGATGCCGCATCCCATATGTTCCCGGTCAGGGCCCTGACCTGGCCCTCGGCGTAGATCCTGCGTTCGCGGCGCGTGATGGCCTGCCCTGATGTCCTGGCCCTTCGTGGCTTTCTGGGTGCCCTGTCCTTCTGTTTCTTGCGTGCCATGCCTGCCATGATCCGAAGGTCTGTTTAAGATCCTAGACGCACTTTTCCTACCAATCACCCGGCATTGCGGGAGGAACCGCCCCGCACACTGTTTAAATCAGGCGGCACCCAGTCACATTGCATGACCCAGATGACCGAGGCCCGCGCCGGCCGCATCACCGAGCAGATGAAGCAGGTGGCTCAGGACGAGGACGTCGAGACGCAATGGCTGGCCAGGCGCATGGCCTCCGGCTCTATCATAATCCCATCCAACGACGCGCGTCCCCAGACAATCCACAACGTGGGTATAGGCCGTGGTCTAAAGACCAAAGTGAACGTCAACATAGGCACCTCCACCCTCCACGATGATCTGGACGAGGAGATCCTCAAGGCGCATACCGCCGTCAAGTATCATGCCGACACCATCATGGACCTGAGCGACGGTGGAGATGTGGGGCACATACGCCGCACGCTGCTGGCCGAGGCGCCCATCACGTTCGGGACGGTCCCCATATACGAAGCCTACAACTATGCCATCAAAAAGTACCGCAGCCCCATGGCACTTACCGAGGATGACTTTCTGAACGCCTTTGAGAACAACGCCCGGGACGGCGTCGACTATACCACCATACACTGCGGCATAACCAAGGATATCGCCCGGCAGATAATGGATGTCAAGCGGCATGCGGGGGTGGTCAGCAAGGGGGGGACCATAACGGCTGCCTGGATGCTGCACCACGACAAGGAGAACCCATACTACTCCAACTACGACTATCTGATGGAGGTGGCCGCCAAGTACGACGTCACCTTCAGTCTGGGCGACGCGCTGCGGCCCGGCTCCATTCTCGACTCGCATGACACGCTGCAGGTGCAGGAGATGATCAACGTTGCCAAGCTGACGCGGCGCGCCCACCAGAAGGGCATACAGGTGATGGTGGAGGGGCCAGGCCACGTACCACTGAACGAAGTAGCCGCCAACGTCCGCCTGGCCAAATCCATGATAGGTGACGTTCCATACTATGTGCTGGGGCCACTGGTCACCGACGTGGCCTCTGGGCACGATCACATAGCCAGCGCCATCGGCGCGGCCGTCTCCGCCGCCGAGGGGGTGGACCTGCTCTGCTACCTGACGCCCTCCGAGCACTTGGCCCTGCCCGACGCCGCCGAGGTGAAAGATGGGCTCATAGCGTACCGCATAGCGGCGCACGCCGCCGATCTGGTAAAGATACGGGACAAGGCCATAAAATGGGACATGGCGATGAGCCAGGCGCGCCGCACCCTGGACTGGGAGATGCAGCTGGCACTATCCATCGACCCTGAAAAGGCCGCCCGCATACACTCCCGCACCGGCCAGCACCCGGGGAACAATGTTCCCTGCACGATGTGCGGCGGGGCCTGCGTCTATGTCATGCTGCCCGGCCAGCGCGCCTACTCCTCCGAGCAGGCAGAATAGCATTCCGCCCAAGTGCGGGACTGTCCTGTATCGAACCATGTCGGTGGGCCGTATCCACGCATACCGGTCGTTCTCCCAGTTAAGCCGCACCGCCGTGTCGTGCGCCCCGAAGAGGAACGGGTGCACCAGTATGTTGTGGTGTGGTATTGCCACCGGGGCGCACGACGCCAAGGGTCGCACGTTATCCATGCCGGTCTCCTCGTATATCTCTGTGCGAGCCCTCTCCAGTATGTCCTCGGAGCCTTCCACCACCCCACTGACGGCCGCCCACAGTCCGGGCATGCTCCTCATGAGGCGGCTGCGCCGCAGCAGCAGCACCCGCCCGTTGCGGTACACAAAGGCGGTGGCGGCGCGCATCAGTCTATGGAGCTGGCCATCCTTATCATCTTCTTGTAGGATGCGTTCAGGTCGGAGCTCTCCTCCAGCCTCTCCCGGCAGGCGCGCACGTACGCCAGCACATCCTCGGTCTTGGACTCCTGTATGGCAGTCAGCAGCCGGCCTATGTCCTTCCAGAGATCCTCTGCGTGCCTTCTCATGTCGGGGTTGGATATTATGGTCTCGATTAGGTCCGGAGATTCGGACATGATGCCCTCGGCCAGCGTCCTTTGTATCTTGTAGGTGGGGCCGGACATCTTCTCGGTGAGCTGGCTGCGGCTGGTCTTGGATGTGACGCTGGCAAAGCACAGGTTGATCAGATGAGGCAGCCCCAGTATGGTGGCTATCTTTTTGTCGTGCTCGGCAGCATCTATGGTGACGAAGTTGGCCCCCGGAAAGAGCTTCTTGGACACTGCCAGCTCCGTCTTGGCGTCCCGGACGGGTATGGATATGATGTTCCGCTTTTTGAGGCTGCGTATGCCCGGGCCGAACATGGGGTGTGTGCATAGGGGGTTTATCTTGGCGGGTATGCGGGAGAGGGAGCTTATCACCTTTGACTTCTCCGAGGATATGTCTATGAGGTACGCTCCCCGCTTCATCTCCTTTGCTATGAGTCGGATTATCTCGGGTGTCCTCCGGGTGGGTGTGCACAGCAGCACATAGTCGGCCCGAAGTATTCCGCTCACCAGCGAGGATGCCACCTCAACACCCTTGGAATCGACGTCGGCCTCGGTGTCAAAACCAGTCACGGCGTATCCGGCGTCCACGAAATACTTTGAGAACCACCTGCCCATGTGGCCGCCGGCTCCGATGACGGTTACCTTTTCCATGTGTGTTCTCTCACTACGTCATGCAGTATATTCATTCCGCTTTCAACTTGGCCCGTTCCGGCAGATATCCTCACAAACTCCGGATAGTGGCCGAATCCGGATCCCGGCGCCAGGGCCAGTCCCCTCTCCAGGCATCTCTCCACCACGTCCATGCCGTCAGCCCCCGGCACGCGGGCAAAGACGTACATGGCGCCGTCCGGCTCCACAAACTCCAGTCCGGCCCGCCTGGCAACTTTCGATATTATTCCCAGCCTCTCCCGCATGGTCTTCACGTTCGGGGCTGTGTCGTACCGGAGGGACTTGAGGGCGGCATACTGTATGACGCCGGCCACCCCGGTCAGGCAGAGTGCCGAGGCGGCCGTCATCCTCCGTATGATGTCGGGGGCGGCGGCCGCGTATCCTATTCGAAGGCCCATCAGGGCGTGGGATTTTGAGAACGACTGGGTTATGATGCTCTTGGGGTATGCGTACTCCAGCACACTGCAGTAATTCCCCCGCATGGTGTAGTCGCGGTATATCTCGTCGCTGAGAACGTACAGGTCGCGGCGGGCGGCAAAGTCCATTATGTCGTCCAGCAGCCGCCGGGGGAGTATCTTGCCGGTGGGGTTGGACGGGTACGACAGGACAATCATCTTGGTCTGGGGCGTCGCGGCCCTCTCCAGATCCTCCATGGATGGCTCCCAACCGCTCTCCAGAGTGGTGCGTATGATGCGGGGCTTGACGCCGTGGTATATGGCCGCCTCTCGGTATGCGGGCCAGGTCGGCTCGATCAGCATGATCTCGTCGCCGGGGTGGAGGAGCGTGGTTATTCCGGCAAAGACCGCAAAGCGGGCCCCCGGGGTCACCATTATCCCCTCTCCAGACGATGCCACGCCGTACCTGCGGCGTATGTCCTCGGCCAAGGCGTCCCGCAGCCGGGCGTCGCCGGCCGGCAGGCCGTACTTGGTGTGCCCGGCGCTGAAGCCCTCCAACAGCGCCCGGCCGGCCGCCTGGGGGGGCTCAAAGTCCGGCTCGCCCACCTCCATGTGTATTATGGCGCGGCCCTCCCTCTCCATGGCCTTGGCCCGGGCGAATATGGCCAGGTGTGTGGGACTGTCCTTCGACTGCAACATGGCAGACTTGTTCAGCAGGCGGTTCAGGAAGCGCACGGCCACGTCCTGGGCAATGCCCTCCTGGTCGGCGGTCTTCATCGCCATCTTTCGAATCTCATCTTCGCGGGACTCGTCTATGATCGGTATGTTATGCAACCGCTTCAGATCCCCTATGCTCGTTGATGTGTCGATACGCTCCTTTAGCAGCCGTATCATAGATACGGTGATCTCGTCCATACGCCGGCGCAGCTCCTCCATGCGATCTGTCGCGCTGCTCATAGTATCACCGGCCCAATCATACCCAGCAGTATGGCGTGGTCGGCCATCACCATGGCCATCATGGCGTCCACCACTGGGGGCGCCCTGGGCACCACGCATGGGTCGTGCCGTCCCCGGACACGCAGGGTGGTGCCTGACATGGTGCGGGTGTCCACCGACCTTTGCGATATGGCTATGGATGAGGCCGGCTTGAAGGCCACCCTCATCGTGACGTCCATCCCGGTGGATAGCCCGCCCAGTATGCCGCCGGAGTTGTTGGACGTGGTGCGCACGGTTCCGTCCTGTATGGTGTAGGGATCGTTGTTTGTGGATCCCCGGCTACGCGCCCCCGCAAACCCCGAGCCGAACTCCACTCCCTTGACCGAGGGTATGGAGAATGCAGCCGCGGCCAGGTCTGACTCCAGCGAGTTGTATATGGGCTCGCCCAAGCCTGGGGGGACCCCCAACGCCACCGACTGTATCGTGCCGCCCAGCGTGTCGCCGCTTCCCCGGGCCCGCACTATCTCGTCCCTCATGTCGGCGGCCGCCTCCGTGTCGGGACAGCGGACGTCGTTGCCGTATATCGAGTCCTCGGAGGGCATGCCGTCTATGTGCGCGTCGACGCCTCCGATGGACACCGTATATGAGGCGATGCGGATGCCCATACACCGGTCCAGCAGCTTGCGGGCTATTGCACCTGCCATGACTTGGGTGGCCGTCAGCCTGCCCGAGAAGATGCCGCCGCCGCGCGGATCGTTGTGGCCGCCGTACCTTATGCCGGCGGGGTAGTCCGAGTGGCCGGGACGGGGTACGTGCTTCAAGTCGTCGTAGTCAGACGATCGCTGGTCGGAGTTGCGAATGGTCATGGCGATGGGGGCTCCGGTGGTCTTGCCCCGGTACGTGCCGGTGAGTATCTCCACCCTGTCAGTCTCCTTCCTCTGGGTGGTTATGGACGACTGGCCGGGCCGCCGCTTGTCCAGCATGGGCTGTATGTCGGACTCGGAGATCTCCAGGCCCGCGGGGCACCCTGTCAGGAGCGCCCCTACGCACCCTCCGTGGCTCTCGCCAAAACTGGTCAGGACCAGACGGTGGCCCATGGAGGCTCCGATCACGCGCAGCGTAGTGCATGGTATGCTTATAATTGCTTATTACATTCCTTGGCCCTTAGCCGTCCGCCACGATTGCACGGGCGGCATGCGGCCGTGCCGGCAACCGCCAAATTCCGATTAAATACGGATTGTATGAGGACATGCCATGCGGATACTGGTGCTGGCGGTCTTGGTGCTGGCTGGGGGCGCGCTGGCGGGGGCGGCCCACGCGCAGCCGCATATGGAGTCGGCGGATCTGGATCCGTCGGCTGGCCTGCTGACCCTGAAGTTTGACTCGCCCCTGGACGTCTACGGCGTATACACAAACCGCATTCACGTCCAGGCCGGCGAGCATTCTGTCGCCCTGACTCCGGGCGAGTTCGTGAGCGTGAGATCAGACCGCATTGTGTTTGACCTGGGCGAGGCGACTCTGGCTGCACTGCAGGGGGCCGAGTCCGTCAAGATCATGTTGGAGGAGGGCGCCGTCACCTCGGCGGACGTTCCCAACGGGCCGCAGCTGCTCGAGACCCGGATACTGATCCGCGTGGGGGTGGTGGCGCCGCCCGGAAGCGGGGACATGGTGGCCATGGCTCGGCTGGCCGTCGAGCACCTGAACGGCGAGCTGGACGGGGAAGTCCCGTCCAGGGTCGTGGACATAGTGGTGCAGGAGGGTGATGACATGTTGGTGTCTCTTCTGGCTCTGGACGAGGCGGGGATCGACGTGGCTGTGGGACCAGGAGGGATACTGGGGGCAAAGCGGGAGGCCAGCGGCGAGATGCTGGTGGTGGCCTGCTGCACCCCATACCGGGACGAATCGCCGCTGGTGGATCCTGACTCGTTTGCACTCGTGCCGGACAACTCCGACGCCCTGTCGGCGGTATTATCGCTGATGGGGCAGCGGGAGGTGAACCGGATCATTCCAGTGTATACGGACGACGCGGCCGGCAGCTCCATGCTGGGCCAGATAAGGGTGGATGCTCGCTCGGCCGTCGACGCCGGGGTGGTGTATGGCCCAGACGAGTCCCCGGATCAGGTGGCACTGCGGGTGTCCAACGTGGTGGCCGAGAACCTGCTGGCCAACCCCGGCATCCGACTGGGAATACTGTTGACGGATCCCGCCGACGCACCGGCCATACTGGAGGCGGCATCGCCGGATCTTGCCCTGAGCATACCGCAGTGGTTCGGAGTATACATGCACCAGCTGGCCGACGGCCCCGGAGACGTGTTCGCTGACGAGGTGGGGTACTCGGCTCCCGCGTACGGGGCCCAACCCAGCGCACTGACTGCCGTGCTGGGGGCCAAGGCACTGGACCTGGCCGGGGAGTGGCCTTCTCTGGGTTCATACTCTGCATATGATGCCGTATACGTGGCGGCCCTGGCGCAGCTGGACTCCGACGGGCCCATCGATGCGGTTGTGGATCCGGCCGTCCTGCAGGATCAGATACACACACTGACCGGCCAGATCGACGGAGCGTCCGGATATCTTGGATTGGACGCATGGGGAGAGTTGGAGTCCCCAGCCCACGACATAATGACGGTGCGCGGCGGCCAGTGGGTGAAGACGGCCGTCCACAACATGCCAGTATCCGAGCGGACGGGAATCCGGGAAGTGGGGGGTGCGCCGGTGGTGTCATACCGGTACGGCCCCGGCCAGGGTTTTGTGACCGGCGTGGAGCCGTTTGGGCTTCTGGTGTACGGGTACGACGCGGCCCCGGCGGTAACTGCCGTCAGGCTGGGACTGGCCACCGACGGGACTGCCTCGTCCACCGAGGTGGTGGTGCAGGACTCCGGCCCCGTCCAAGCCATGATGGAGCGGTTTGTCGACATGGGTATAGGACTGGTGGTGGTGCACGCCGGTGAGGACGCCACGGCGCAGGCCGCCGAGTACGCCGACGCCAACGGGCTCATAGCCTTGGGTACGGCGTCCACATCCGACGCCCTGGCGAAGCGCGGCGACAGCCTCTTCCGCTTGGTGGCCCCGGACTCGCGACTGGCGGAGGCTGTCGTCCATACCCTGGAGAGGGATGGTGTGCGCGGGGCGGTGATCCTGCACGGGAGTGAGCATGCCGCCCTGCTGGACAGCATAGCCGCCGGGTTTGCTGGCGAGGTGGACACCATCGAGTACGACGAAGCCGACCCGCGGCGAGCCACCCTGGCTCACCGGGTGGCCGGCGCCGTCTGGGAGATGGCCGGGCGACACGGGGCCCCTGAGACCGGAATTATACTGATCGGCGGCGGCGCAGCCAACGTGATGGCAGCCGCGTTACCCTATGCCATACAGGATGGTGTCCGATGGTATGGCGCCGGCGGAGATGCGCCACAATTCGAACTGGGCGGCGCAGAGCGGTTCGCCGGGGACTCTCCATTTGTGATTGTGGCACAATCTACATCCGACGGCGGGCCGGCCCAGCTGGCTTCGGCCCCGCTGGCCTCCATGTTTGGCCACCCAGTGCCGGTAACGACGCTGGGCGCCATGGATGCGGCGCGAGTGGCCAGCCGGACGCTCTTGGACACCTCAGAGTTTAGCAGCGACCAGGACCAGGCCCTGATCAGGGCGGTGCTTCCCGGTGTGGCCGCCGGAGCGGGTCTGGTGCTGGACGACACAACACTGGACGCGAACGGGGATCTGGCCTTGGCCTCGTACGACCTGTGGATGTTGCACGGAGGGGAGTGGGTGCGCGGTGCGGCATACGAGCCGTCCAGAGGACATGTCGACATAGTAAGATTGGGCGTGGCAGTGCCCGTCACCGGGGATCAGGCCCCGTACGGAATAGTGCACGTGCACGCCGCCCACCGGGCCATCTCCACACACAACGAGCGGCTGGCCGAGGCGGGAGAGCCATGGCGCCTGGCCACAGTGGTGGCCGATACCGCCGGGGATCCCTCCCGAGCTGCCGGGGCACTGGCCTCGCTCAACGGCTCGGGAATAGGCCTAGTGCTGGGACCGCCGGACGGGGAGTCGTTGGAGGTGGTGCGTCCCATCGCCGCCGAGTATGGCATGACGCTGCTGAGCTGCTGCTCTGACTGGCCCCGGACATATCCTGACAGCGTCTTCCAACTCTCGCCGGGACATGGGGGCCAGGTCGAGGCGCTGGCCGCCGTAATGGATCTGGACGGCATCCGGGAGCTGGTAGTGATATACCCCAACGATGCCCGCGGCTCGGCGCTGGCTGCGAACGTCTCAGACGCATTCGCCGGCACGGGGAAGTCCCTGTTCATGTATGACGCGGGCGCGCCGCCCGACGGCGCGCTGCTGGAGGAGGTGGCACAGAGGGTGGCACACTTGGCCGGCGGCCGCGCCGGCTCGGTGGGGGTGCTGATGGCCGGCTTTGAGCACACCGGTGCGGTGCTACAGGCCGCCGGTCTGCACCGTAGCCTGGAGGATGCCAGGTGGTACGGTGTGTCGCGCGACGGCATGCTTCCGCATATGCCACCCGGCTCGGAGGCGGCAGTATGGGCCCGGAACCTCGGCCTTACGGTGGCCGCCCATGCCGCCCTCACGCAGGCCCCCAGCCTAGAGGTGTATGTGAGGGAGGCTGCCGGGTTTGAGCCGCACGCGGGAATCTTTGCCATGCATGATTCAGCCCAGCTTCTGGCCCGCACCATAGCCGGGGCGGACGGCGCCACCAACGCGGAGCTGTTGGCCGAGCTGATGCCGTTGGTGGCGGCCGACCAGCAGGGCTTGATAGGCGAACTTGCGCTGGATGAGAACGGCGATCTAGCCGACGGCCGCTACCATGTATGGGCCTTCCCCGTCAACACATGGCAGGTCACGCTCTCGTACGACACCGGCCGTGACTCGTTAGTGTCGATCAACTAGGCACCGAATGCAGCGCGGCGGGATCCGCAGGGCGCCGGATGTTTGCATAGTCTGGATGGGTTACGCGCTGTGCGCGACATCATGTCTGGCGCCTGCAGATCGGTGATGGGGGATGCCGGATATTATCTAGAGGCTATGCGTAATCACGCGCATAACTTGACAGCATTGGGAGGCCCCGACCCGTTCCTGCCAAGGCCGCCCACCCCGTGTTCGCCCACCGTAATGAAAACACTACACAACACATACACACCACACATCCTGCCAAGGCCGCCCACCCCGTGTTCGCCCACCGTATCCTGGGCCTTCCGCAACAGGGGGCCACGTCACGCCCTTGGTGGGTGATATGTACCGCGCCAGAACAAACTTGGTGGAGAGATCCATGACGGCGACGACCCACCGTTCCCTGCGCATGTGTCCTGCTACTCATCGCAGCCCCACCTGTCCCCCGCACACGGTAGATTGCGGGCCCCATGTCGCTCCGCCATCCCGGAATATCTCTCCAGTATTCTGGTTATGTGTCTGCATGCACGTCGGTCCCCAAATGTCTGAGCATCAGGATGTTGCCAGCCGATACCACATGCCAGACAGCATCAGGGCCAGCATGATGTGGAGGGACGGCGCGTGATTGCCTGCTCTGATGTCCTGAATTTCTGGCGTTTTCGGGTTTCTTGCGTCCCATGCACGCCGTGATCCGATTGACCATTTAAGATCAGAGGTATGTTTCCCGACCATTCCATTCTTGCGGAGGGGCCGAATTGAGACAGCGTTTCATAATTCGCAGCCTAACGCGACCTGAACAGCCCAGCCGCCATGCGGAACCCGGACCGCGCGAGGCAGC
>JAGWAW010000041.1 GCA_021296165.1 Nitrosopumilaceae archaeon
CTGCCTCGCGCGGTCCGGGTTCCGCATGGCGGCTGGGCTGTTCAGGTCGCGTTAGGCTGCGAATTATGAAACGCTGTCACCCAACACGAACTAATTAACATATAAGGGAGTGGCTTGGGATGCGTACCATGCCACTGAAACGCGCAAGCCGGGGTCGTACCAAGGGCGGCAAGGGCTCCACGGGCGTGGTGCAGTGCACCAACTGCGGACAGACCGTACCCAAGGACAAGGCCAAGAAGGTCACCTCTCGTCTGAACTTGGTGGAGCACACCCTAGCCAAGGAGCTCCGCTCTCAAGGCGCATACATCGCGGCCCCCACTGTCCTCAAGTGGTACTGCATATCGTGTGCCATCCACTTCAAGATACTAAAGATACGCTCCGCCGACAACCGCCGCAAGCGCGGCCGTCTTCGGTAGGTACACATCATACACCTCCCCGTGCTGTATCGCCCCGCCTTGTAAGGGCGTAACATGCCATACTTAGTCCAGCCGCCTGTACACGTACCTCATGCGCTGCGCCACCGTTATTGCCGATATGACCACCACGGCCAGCACCGCCAGCGCCATCATGCCGGGTATCATGCCCACTATGGCTATGATGAGCAGCCGCTCGGCCCTCTCGCCTATGCCCAGCCCCCGTATTTCAATGCCCAGGGCGTCGGCCTTGGCCCGCGCATAGCTCACCAAGAGCGACATGCCTATCCCCAGCAGGGCTATCTCGGGGGCCACCAAACCACCCGAGGCCAGCCCCGCAAAGATGGCCACCTCGGCTATCTTGTCGAACATCGAGTCCAGGAACGCCCCGCGTTTGGAAGACCTGCCGGTGGCGCGGGCCACCTGCCCGTCCACCATATCAAAAAAGCCGGAGACCAGAAGCAGTATGCCGCCCAGGATATACGAGTACTCTAGAAAGCTGCCGTACACTACGGCCGCCGCAAAGGCCACCGCCAGCCCCACGCCCGTCCAAAAGTTGGCCGAGAGGCCGGTGGCCGCAAACCCCCTGCCTATGCTCTCCAGCAGGGGTGTCAGCCTACCCCGGAGCCTGTTCAGCACCATGCTATGCCGCCGCGTCCATGGCCACCATCTCGGAGACCAGCTTGGCGGCCAGCGCTCCACCTGCCCCGTTGTCGAACAGCGGGTTCAGCTCCACTATGTCGGCGCACACCACCGGCCGGCCGGCCAGCGCCCGCACCATGTCCAGCAGCTCCCGGGCGGTTATGCCGCCGGCCTCGGGGTTCCCCACCCCCGGACAGAACGCCGGATCCACCACATCCACATCTATGCTGACATATACCGAGTCGTATCCCTCCGCAAACCCCGATACCATGCGGGGCCCCTCCCCATCCTGCACCATCTCGTCGGATACGGTACGCATGCCACACTCCTTCAGGTATGACATCTCCTCGGCGGCGCAGGCCCGCGCCCCCACGTGCAATATGTCGCCACCGCCCCGCTCCTCTGCGATGCGTCTCAGAAATGAGGCGTGGCTGAGCCGCGCCCCCGCGTACGCGTCCCGCAGATCATAATGGGCGTCCAGCACCACCAAACCCGTACCCGGGGGAAGCGCCATGTATGAGCCCAGCGTAACTAGGTGCTCGCCCCCCAGTATTATACAAATGCCATTCCGCTGCACCAGCTCGCCGGTCACCATCCTCACCATGCGTACCATCTCGGCGGCATCGACGGTCTGTGATATGTTGCCCGCATCATGCATGGCCGCCCCCTCCAAATCTATGCCATACCGGGGGTGGAACATCTCGATGTTCCCGTACATGCCCCGGATGTAGTCGGGGGCGAACCGGCACCCGGGTCTGTACGAGTGGGTGGAGTCGAAGGGAACGCCCAGTATGCTGGCGTACGGATCCCCGTCCCCCGACATGTCCAGGGGCGGGCTGGTGTATAGTCTGGTGTGGCTCATACCATTATCTGCGGTCTCCTGGAGAGCAGGCGGGGCTGGTTCAGCATCGCGTACGGCTTTCCCCGCGTTTCGCCCTTTATGCTGGATATGAGGCCGTCCGGGGTGGTCTTGAGCATGCCGCCGTTCCGCCGGTCCCGGACGGTTATCTCCGTCTGCAGCCCGGCGGAGGCCTCCCGGCTGCCCACCACCACCACGTAGGGTATCCACTCCTTCTCGGCCTCCCGCACCCTCTTGCCGATACTTTCGTTGCGCTCGTCAATGTCGGCGCGCACCAGCCTCTCGGCAAACCTGTCGGCCATCTGGGCGGCGTACTCGTTGGCGTCCTCGTGGACGGGTATTATCCGGACCTGGGTGGGGGCGAGCCACAGCGGGAAGAAGGGCTTGCGGCCCTGCTTCGAATCCCGGGCGGCCCCCTCCAGCAGCGAGTACATCACCCGCTCTATGGCCCCGCTGGGTGAGTTGTGGAGTATTATGGGGTTCTGCGGGCGGTTGGCTCTGTCCACGAACCGTATACCGTACCGGCTCCCGTTCTCCACGTCTATCTGGTCGGTGGAGAGCGCCGAGGCCTTGCCGGCCGAGTCTATGTAGTTGAACTCCCACTTCAGCACGAAATAGAAGAAGCGCTGGTTCCACATCTCCACCAGGACGGGCTTGCCGTGCTTGGCCACCAGGCCGGTCACCGCGTTCTGGTTGCCCTCGTAAAAGTCCCGGGTGAAGCGGACGGCCATCTCGTAGTCTTGGTCTTGTACACCCAGTTCGCGCAGCACGCTTCTGGAGAGGTCAAAGCGCACACCTGCCTCGGCGACGGCCTGCTCCATGTCGGCACAGAACGCATGGCAGTCGGGCATGGTGAATGCCCTCAGGCGCCGCAGCCCCACCAGCTCCCCGGACTGCTCCCGTCGAAAGCTGTACCGAGTGAGCTCGTACAGGCGGTAAGGCAGGTTCTTGTACGACATCTGGAAGTCGTTGGCCATCAGGAACTGCCCGAAGCAGGCCGCAAACCTCAGGAAGAGTTGCTTCCCCTCCGAGTCTATCGTGTATTGGCGGGCCGGAAACCTGTTGAAGTACTTTATCATGCTGGGGTGGTCCGAGTCATACATGATGGGCGTCTCCACCTCGAACCCGCCGTACTCGCGGACCTGCTTGGTGACATACCTCTCTATCAGGGACTTGATGAGCCGGCCGTTGGGGTAGTATCTCATGTTGCCCTGATCGGAGGCCGGCTCGTAGTCAGCTATGGCCAGCCGCTTCATCAGGCCCACGTGGGGGGGAGGCCGGTCCTCGCCGCGCTTCTTGGCTGCCTCGTACTTGGCCAGCACCTCCAGGCCCTTGTGCCTCGCAAAGTTGAACTCGGAGACGGGAGTCATGGTGCCGTCTGGCGTCATTATATACCAGTGGGACTCTATCTTGGATTCGGCGCGCACCGCCTCGGACTCGTCCTTGCCTTCGCCCTCGCCGCCGCCCCGTATTATCTTGAGGCCCTCGGCCAGCGGGTGGCCCTTGACCTGTATGGCGTACGATTTTGTCCAGCCGAATGCGGATCGGTGTGACTCTACGTCTTTGGTATGCTCTGACATCTTCTCCATCACGTCCAGGGCTATCCGCGCCGGGGCCAGGTCGGCGCTGAGGTGAGCATACGGGTACAGGAGCAGCCTGCCGCAGCCTAGCCTCTCCATCACCGACTTTATCTGTAATGTAGCCTTGGAGGCCACCGTGTCGTCGTCGCCCTTCTCGACGGCCACGAAGGCCACCAGCACCTCCTCCAGGCGGACCGTATGCGGCTCCGTCTCCTCGGCGGCGGGTATCTCTTTTTTGATGGGGGTGTACTCGACGTGGTCGCAGTGCAGGTGTAGTATGCGCACGAGGCAGCGGACTCGCACAATCGAATTAAACCTTACCCGGTCTGTCCAGCGCCGCCTCCAGAGCCAGCCTGGCCCGGAGGATTGCCCCCGACGGGCCTACGCTGGACATGAGGAACCTGGCGGCGTCCTGCAAAGGAGTGTCGCCACGGTGCCCCTCGTCGTATATGGTCTCAATGCTGTGGCCGTCCATCTCCAGATATGCGGTTATTATGGAGTAGAGGCGGCCGGGGCTCCCCTCTGCGTACAGGCGCAGCTCCATCCTGTGTATGGTCGAGCCCTGCAGGGTGTAGGGCCGCTCCAGTATGGTGACAACACCATCGGGTCTTCTGGATATCCGGCCGGGGTCGGGCACATCGGTCACGTGCAATACGTGTGCAGGGGGCCTTTCCAATATAGAGTTTGGAGTCGTGCTCTCGCGCGGGCCGCCATAGTGCGGCCGCTCAAATGTCCGGGCCCGTACGGGAGCGTATCGTCATTGGGTGGCCGGGCGGATGAACTCGCCGGGGTGCCTGCCCCTGCCTTCGGGCAGGTCGGTTATTCCGCCGTTGAGGCTCTGCGTCGTGATGCCGTTCTTGGCCAAAACCTTGGATGCCATCAGGGAGGTGTTTCCGGCCATGCACACCAACAGTGACTTGCCCTTTTCGCCCTGCAGCTCGCGCTTGATCTCCTCGGGAACCTGTTGAGTCATCAGCATCCTTCCCACCGTACCTGCCTTGGGTATGGATATCTTGGACTTGTCCACCCCCAGGGATCTGGCGATGAGGTCTATCCCCTCCTCCCGCGGGGTGTACTGGGAGTGGACCCAGATTATCCTGTCGTAGCCGTCGGCCGCAGACGCGGCGTCCTCCAGAGAGATCTGCAGGCGCGGGCCTGCCTCCAGGCTCTTTTTGTACTTGCCTATGCCGTCGGCCACCATGACCACGAATCTCCCTCCACCCTGGCGGCTTGCCATCCGCACCGCTGCGTACAGCGCCAGGGCGCTGCTCTCGCCGATGTCGCGGCCCCTTTGCACGAAGAACCTCAACAGGAGCCTTGCTCGCTCAAAGTCCTCCTCGCGCTCCCCGGCGTATTCTGCGGGCCTGTACAGTCCCAAGCCGTCGGCCTTGTCCTTGGTCCGGATGCCGGCCACGTCCTGGCCCGCCGGGGGAAACACCACGTAAACGGACTTTTTCCCGTACTTGTCGGAGATGTATCTTCCGATGCCCCCCGACGTGCCCCCGGTGCCGAACGTGCAGAGCACCACATGATCCTCCAGCGAGTGGCCGCGTTCGTGCAGCTGCTGGTCCATCTCGGGGGCGGTTATGGTCCTGTGCGACTCTATGTTCAGCTCGTTGTCATACTGTTCCGGACAGAACATGCCGTATATGCGCCCCAGCAGCTTTGCCAGGTTTATGATGTCCTGAGACTCTAGGAGCGACTCTATCTGGGAGTGTGCCTTATCGAACGTGGCCGGATCAAAGCCCATCTTGGATAACTGTATCCGGACGTTGGCTGCGGCGGCCTTTGCGGCCAAGGTGTCGGCGCTCTCCTTCATTCCGGGGGCCGGACATATGTCCATATCGAGATCGATGGTGCGGACGTCCTCGTTTTTCAGCTCCTCAAAGACTCCCTCCTGCAGCTTTCTGGATACCAGCGATATGACCTTCAGCCCCATATTCGAGACGCTGCCCAGGGCGATGCCGAAGTTTCCGGAGGTAGCCTCTATTATGGTCTGGCCGCTCCTGAGAGTGCCGGACCTGATGGCGTCGCGGATTATGTATGCGGCAGGCCTGGCCTTGATGGATCCGGTGGGCAGATCCGAGTCGAACTTGCCCCATACCCGCAGGTCTTCCGGCAGGGGCGTGCCATACACCTGCTTGGCGCACTCCCTGAGGTCCTCGGTTAGGTCGACGAGCGGCGTGGCGTTGGCTATCCTTGACTGGCCTTGAGCGTCGTCGGGGTGCGGCATGTGAAGCCACATCTCCCGCTCGAACCTCTCCAGCAGATCCTTGTCCGTGCCTGGCTCCACGGCTGGCGGGGTGACCGTGCTCATAAAATATCTACCGGCGCCGGAGATCTAAACCAAAAGTGATCTGGGTGGATCGAGGACAGGCAAACGTCGTCACTCCCTGCGGATGGATTTGCGCGGGTCCCGTGCCGGCTCGCAGCGGTACACGCGCCAAAACGGCCACCCTATATACCACAAAACGAAGGAACACCCTGGCCAAGTGCGAGTATGATGCAGCTGGGGAATCTAGCAAAATCTCTGGGTCGGCTGGCCAAACTCGGGGGCCGGGGTGTGGGCCTATGGCTCGGCGAAAGGAGCTGCTGGCCAGTCTCACACCGTGGCCATCTTGCAGCTCCTGTGCGGCGGCCCCGTCCATGGCCGGATGCGGGGTGGCCCTCGGCACCCGGGACGTGATCTGTAATTAAAAATCGTACGGCTCCCGCCCAAACTGACCAGCCACTGCACCTCAAATGATGCCATCCCACTTCATCAGGATGGCCTGGTTGACCACTCTACAAACGATGTCGTGGTGTGATCGTACCATTCCAGCTTGTTCCTGTACCTCTCCTTCATGATCCAGAATATCTTGACCCTCCGGATGCCGTTTTCCACGCGTATGCGGACCATACAGTGGGCCTTGTTATATGCTCGCTGCTCGGGGGTCAGGTCCTTGCCCGGTTTGCGCTTGAACGGCGTGGTATAGTCCAGCCCCGGAACGGCCTTGTCTATCGCGATGTATGCCGTGTCGGTATAGTGCCGCAGGTGGTCGCGGCGGAACTTTTCTGAATTCTTCTCGTTCCCGCACGGAAGGCCATCTTGTACACCATATAGTCGTGCCGCCTGCACGGCGAGCGGGTCGTCTTGTGCACTATGAGCCCGTCGAAGCTCATGGTATACTGGACCTTGACGGTGTGGGTCTTGGCCTTGGCGGAGTAGTGCGACTCCATGTCCGACCTCTTGGGCTGTTGTATGGGCTGCTCGGAGGCGTCGGTCAGGGCGACCAGCCCCGGGAAGAACTCGTTCAGATCCTCTATGGCGGAGTACCTTTTGGCCTTCTCGTAGACGTCCTTCGGAACGGGGAGGTACTCCCAGATGGTCGGGGCCATCTTCTTGATATTGGTGGAGATGGATCCCTGGCTGATCCCGAACAGGTGGGTCAGGCCGTCCTGGATCAGGTAGGTGCGGTAGTACATGAGGACCAGGAGTACCATTCCCCCACAGGTGCAGGGCGCACGGGCGGCCCGCGCCGACCTGACGCCTGCGACCCGGCCGGTCTAACCTCTTTCGTTCGGCCTCGTGGTAGGCCTTTTCGACATCCCGCATCAAAAAACCGAACTGCTGGAGGGACATGCCAACGGTGGTTCTGAACGCGCGGGCGTTCTTTGACATGATCGTGTAGACGCGCATGGCATGCTGGGTGGGGTGGGGGTACTTGGATCTTTCGGGAGGTTTCAACCAAATCTCATGGCTAATTACTAATTAGGTCTCGGGACATGGGACAGACATGGGTGCTAGCCTCGACCTGCAGCGTACTTGCCGGAACGCGCCCTCGCAAAGAACACTATGGCGATAATGCCGCCCATCGCCACCCCAATAACTAACATGAACCACACGGAGATCGGCGTTGTCAGTTCGCAGTTGATTGGAGGTGGATGGGGCGGCGAATATAATTGGGGCCAGACCAGCTCGTCCATAATGCACACGGGGATCTGGACGTCATAAGGATCCGGCTCATTATAAATAACCGTGTAGCCGCTGCCGTCATCATTAAGCACGTGCTCTACAACCTCGCTTGCGCTTGCGCCGTGGGTGCCGATGAATATTGCCGTCAATCCAGATATCAAAACCGCTTTCCAGTTCATGCTTGATGCTGGTTGGCGTGGCGCATATTTACTAATATCACCGGAAAACTTCCGCTTGTGTAATCTCAAAAGTAGTTCGCGCCCGGAGTCACATGGCCCGAATTTGTAGATTACCTGCTAAGTGCGTTATGAAAAAATGAAAGGGAACCGCCCCCGCCGCCGGACCGGGTGCCATTTCCACTCCGCAGGTTGTGCTCGCCCGAAGGCACGTGTACTGCCTGATCCATGGTCTCCTCGGCTTGCACCACATGCCGGTCATTCCGCCTGGTACGCCTCCCCGGTCTGTTCGTCTACGACTGTCTCCCGGCGGGCGCCATCTTGCGTATGAACACCTGGGCGGGCGTCTCCCCATTCCTCCAGTCCAGTGACATGTGCGCCCTGTTGTTGTACCACTCCATGAACCGCTCGAGGGCCAGCCTTGGCGGTTCGGTGTGGAACGGGCCCCCGACATGGCCGGATCCGGGATTCCTGACGGCGCCGGCATGCGAGGATGCCTCAAAGCGGTGCAGTTTGCGCTGTATCTCCCCGTGGAACCGCTTCATCTTGCCGTTGGTCTGCGGGTGCTTTACGCGCGCCAGTATCTACCTGATACCAAGATCCACCATCTTCTCGTATGCGGACTCGCCCCTCTTCCTGGCTTCTGCCCCGTTGGCATAGAACTGCGAGCCGTGATGTATCGTCATATTATCGAGGCAGGCTTGCCGTAGCGCTTGATGGCCTCCTCCAGTACGGCTATGGCATTCTCCGTGGTAGCCTCCGGAAATCCCCCCCACGCCGTCACGAACCGCGAGGCGTCGACCAGATAGCATATGAACCACCTTCCGTCATCCAACTGCATGTAGTCTGTATGCCACATAGAGTTGGAGTGCGCCGCTCGTACCGGATCCACCTGCGGCGCCTGCTCTTTTTGGACTACTCCTCGGCAATGTCTGCGTCCCTCAATATCACATGTATGGCGTTGTGCGGAATATGCATTCCGGCGGTTTGCTCTATTTTCTTCTCCAAGGAGACGGCACTGCTGCACTCGTCGGAGAGAGCCGAGAGTATGGCCGAGTGCTCCCGGCAGGCTCTTCCTGGGCCTGCCCAAGGCCTCCGGGTAGGATATCCTGTATATTGGCATACCGGAGTACCGCCGGCAGAGCCCCTGGACCCGCCTGACAGGAATGCCCATGCTTTTGGCTATCATACCACAGGGCATGCACTTCCCGTTTTTGTGTATGATCCATTTGGTTTTGGATTCGTCTAACTTTTTCATTACTCTAACCCTCTGTTTGCCTATGTGGTGCCATTTTGGGGAACGGCGCCGCCTGCCGACATCCTTGCCTTTGTTTCCAGTCCACGTCATGCCTACCATGCTACCCGCAGATTTTAGACGGGACATCGTGTCATGTAGAACCTCAATCATGGGGCCCAATCTCCAAAGTACGGTACTTTGTGCAGACAGGGTGCGAACTACTTTTGGGATAATACAAGCGAAATTTTGGGAACTTTGAGCGTAGAATCCTTATTGCCAATTACGTCTCCGGAATCGTTTATAGAAAGCCGAGCCGCCGCGCCGCCAGTGGATCCTCACGGCTTTGACGGACGGGATATTCCGTACGTGCGGCTGGACCCGGACATGACCATATCTGACTTGGTGGAGGCGTATGCGGCCTCCGGGTACAACGGCCGGAGCTTGGGCGAGGCGGCCAAGCTGTATCTGGAGATGATCCGCAGCGGGGCAACCATCTGCCTAACCATGTCCGGGGCCCTTTCGCCGGTGGGGCTTGGGGGGGTGGTCCGCTCCCTTATAGAGCGGGGGTTCGTGGACTGGATAATAACCACGGGCGCCAACGTCTACCATGAAGACCACTTTGCCTGGGGGCTTCCGGTGAAGCAGGGTACCCACACCGCCGACGATACAACCCTGTTCAGGAACGAGATCGTCCGCATCCGGGACGTCTACATCCGTTTCTACGACACCCTGGAGGCGCAGGACCAAGTGGTACAGAGGTACTTTGAGGATGCCATGTCTGAGCCGTTCACCACGGCCGAGTTCTGCCACCACATGGGTCGCATGAGCCTGGAGAGCGCCCCGCACCCGGAGCGCAGCTTCGTGAACAGCGCCTACGAGCATGGCGTCCCGGTGTATGTATCCACCTTGAAGGACTCGTCGCTGGCACTGGATCTGGCCGTCCATCGCCTCCGGGGCAAGACATACTCGCTGGACTTTGTGCGGGAGATACTGGAACAGGCGGCCATCGTGTACAGCTCGGAGACCTCGGGCATACTGGAGCTGGGGGGCGGCGTTCCCAAGAACACGGCCCAGCAGACCGGGCCGCTCTTGGACCAGATACTGCGCCGCTCCGACGGAGGGCAGGACCATATCATACAGATAACCGACGCGCGCCCCGACACGGGCGGCCTCTCCGGCGCCACACTCCAGGAGGGCAAGAGCTGGGGCAAGATACAGGATGCCCGCCGGGGGATGGTCACCGTGTACGCGGACACCACCATCGCCTTTCCGATACTGGCCATGTATGCCATAAGTAACCATGCCCCCCGCACCTCGCGGCGCATATACGACCACCTGCAGGAATACTATGACCGGCTGAAGTCGGACTGGCTGCGCGGCTCCTAGGACCACCGGGCGCGCTCCAAGTCCCTGTCGTCCTTGGTCTCCTTCTTGTACTCTTTGTAGTGGTCCCGGCACAGGATCGACTTTTTACCGCTCCCGCTCACCCGCAGCCCGGCGCCCTCCACCTTTGTGGTGTTTATGGAGCGGACACCCTTGCCGTCACACTCGTCCACGTCGCAGCTGGCGCCCTTTGATACCAGTCCCATTATCTGCCGTTCCCAAAACCCACTAATAAACGGGCGCCGGGGCGGGCCCCGGCCAGAGGGCTCCTGTTGGCCCGTGGGCGACCCGCCCGCGCCGCTTAACCTATTAAACGGGCAGGCCATATCGGGCGCAGTTGTCGGGACGAATACGTGTGGGGCTGGTGGGCATAGGGAACTGTTTCTCGGGCCTCATACAGGGTATCGAGTACTACCGACGCAACCCCGAGCAGTCCATCATAGGCATAATACACGACCGGCTGGCCGGGTACGGCATACACGACATAGATTTTGTGTGCGGGTTCGACGTGGGGGAGAACAAGGTGGGTCGCACCATCAACGAGGCGATATACGCGCACCCCAACATGGTGGACTGGATACCCGCTGACACCATGCCCAAGACCGACGCGCTGGTGCATGAGAGCCCCGCTCTGGACGGAGTGGGGATATGGGTGGAGAACCGCATCAAGCCCATACGTTCCACAAAGACCGCCGAGCAGCTCCGCGGAGAGATAGTCCGCACCATACGAGAGACGGGGACTCAGGTACTGGTCTCGTACCTGCCGGTGGGCTCCGAGGAGGCCACCAAGTTCTGGGCACAGGTCTGCCTGGACACGGGCACGGCATTCGTGAACTGCATACCCTCGTTCATAGCGTCCGACAAAGCGTGGGCGGAGCGGTTCCGGCAGAAGGGGGTGCCCGTAATAGGGGACGACATCAAGGGACAAGTGGGGGCCACCATAGTCCACCGCACCTTGGCGCGACTCTGCAACGACCGGGGCACCCGCATCACCAAGACGTACCAGATCAACGTGGGTGGCAACACCGACTTTCTGAACATGAAGGAGCAGGAGAGGCTGGTCTCCAAGAGGATCTCCAAGACCGAGAGCGTGCAGAGCCAGCTGGACGAGCGGCTGGGCGACGACAACATCTACGTGGGGCCCTCCGACTTCATACCCTTTCTGGGGAACACCAAGCTGATGTTCATGAGGATAGAGGGCCGGCAGTGGGCCAACATACCCTACAACATGGAGGTGCGGCTGGAGGTGGACGACAAGGCCAACTCCGCCGGCATAGTAATAGACGCGATACGGCTGGCCAAGATAGCCTTGGATCGGGGAGAGGGCGGCCCGGTCATACCGGCCAGTGCCTACCTGATGAAGCATCCCATAAAGCAGATGTCGGATCCCGACGCCAAGGCGGCCTGCGAGCGGTTCGTGGCATCTGAAGGGGTATGATCCGTTCCGGAACACGGCAAAAAAATCTGACCGCGCACCAAATATAGTCAGGGACTGATCCACCCTGCTGGGGCATGGTGCACATAGAGAAGGTCGAGATATACGGGTTCAAGTCCTTCGGGTTCAGGAACACCACCGTGAAGCTGGCCCCGGGACTGGTCTCCATATCTGGGCCCAACGGATCTGGCAAGAGTACCATACTGGACGCCATAGCATTCGCCCTGGGGGAGAAGAGCCCCACCATACTCCGCGTGGATACCCTAAAGTCTGTGATAAACGACGTAGAGGGATCCCGGGCGGGCACTCGGGTGGCCCGGGTCAGCATACACCTGGACAACCGGGACCGGTCCATCCCGGTGGATGACGACAGGGTGGAGATAACCCGGGTGATGGGCGGGACCGGCGAGAGCGCCTACTACATCAACAAGAGGAAGGGCACCCGGGGCCGCATCCGGGATGTGTTGGAGGTGGCGAACGCCGGGCTGGGCAGGCTCAACCATGTACAGCAGGGGACCGTCACCCGAATATCGGAGTTCAGCGCAGAGGAGAAGCGGGGGGCCATAGAGGATCTGGTGGGGCTGTCCTACTTTGACGAGAAGAAGGAGCAGGCCTCCAGGCAGCTGGAGCAGGCCGATGGCCGGCTGGAGGTGGCGCTGGCCAAGATGGGCGACGTGCGGACGCGCATCGTCGAGATGGAGGAGGAGCGCAACCACATGGTGCGCCAGGGCATACTGGAACGGGACCTGGCGCGGTATGAGACCATGCAGCGGCTGCGGGAACTGGCCGTACTGCGCCGCAAGATGGGGGACTTGGAGTCCAGGATAGGGGGCTCGTATGCGGAGATGAAAAAAAATGCCGCGGAGCTGGAGGCGGTGCGGCGCGAGATGGAATCAGTCGAGGCCAAAAAGCGGGACATACTGGCCGAAGCCAGCACACACGACGCCGAGCGTACCCGCATAGAGGGGGAGATCGACCGGACGTACACAAAATCACAGAACGCCGAGTCCGAGCTCAGGGCGGCCGAGGGGCGGGCCTCCCGCGCCGAGGCGCGCTTGGCCGATATCCGGGCGGAACTGGCCGACATAGCGGTGTCGCGCGCACAAAACCGCCGCAGCGCATCGGGCCTGCGCGCCCGTCTGGAGGAGGCGCAAGTGCAGGCCGGCCGGGCCACCGAGGCACTGGGGAGTATAAACGAGAGGCGCCGGGAGGTGCTGGGACGGCAGTCGGAGGCCGCCGCCCGGCGGGCCCGCTCCGAGAACACGCTCCGGCTGTTCCGCAATACGCTGGCCGGGCACGAGCGCCGCCTGATGGAGGTACAGACATGGATGGAGAGCGCCGCCCGGCAGGCCAGCTCGGACCGGCGGCGGCTGGGCGACCTAGAGGCAGGCCTGGCTGAGTCTGATGTAAACGAGAGGCGCCTAGCATCGTGGATAGACCGCCACACCCGTCTGGCAGACTCGGCCGCCGGGCGCATCGCGCGCCTGGAGGATGAGTGCACTCGTCTCTCATCGGAGGCCGACGAGATGGACGGGCTCATACGGCGCGCCGGACAGGCTGCCGCCCGGTATGACTCCAAGCTGCGGCTGGTCCGGAAGGTGATGCACGAGGATTATTCCATAGGCCGCCTGCGGAACGATGCGCCCGGCCTGGGTGTCTTGGGGTTGGCGTACGAGCTGCTGTCTTGGCCCGAGAATGTGGATCGCGCCGTCATGGCTGCCGGCTCCGACTGGCTGAAGGCCCTGGTGGTGGAGGACATGGAGGCGATGGCCGCCATCTCCGAGGCGGCCGTCTCCATGGGGCTGCCCCGCCTGCGCATAATACCACTGCGCTCCATACCGACGACGCGCCCGCCGACCGGGCGACTCTCCGGACACATATCCTGCAGCAGTGGGTTTGAGCCACTCCGCGAGTTCATATTCGGCGAGACCGTCTTGGCTGAGTCCGAGGGGTCGGCCCGCCGCCACGCCGCCGCCGGACTGCGCGCCGTCACCAGGAGCGGCCTCTGCGTGGAGCCGGGCAGGGCGGCCACGCTGGACTTGGGCTCCCGCATCTCCAACCTGACCAAGATAATCTCGATGTCTGCGGAGATCGGCGGGCTGCAAAACTCAGTTTCGTTGCTGGAACGGATGCGCGCCCACCACTCAACTAGACTGCGCGACGCCGATGCGGAGATGCGCCTAAAGTCCAAGACGTTGGCTGGGCTGCGCGCCGATCTGGCCGCCGCCGCCCAGACACTCGCCGACGCAGAGTCTAGGTCCTCTGCCACGCGCAGCACCTTGAAGTCGCTGCGCGCCCGGCTGGCCGCGTACGACTCGGATCTGCCGCAGATGGAGAGCCGCCGCCGCATTCTGGACCGCTTGGTGGCGCGCGTAAAATCGCTGATATCCGCCGAGGATGCACGCATGCCAACAGACTCCGACGAGATAGCCTCCAGCCTGGAGTTGCTGAACCGGAAGAAGGCCGAGTTCGAGCAGCTCCAGACCCAGACCAACACCGAACTAACCAGAATGCGGGCAGAGTGGTCCGGGGCGGTCTCGAACGGGGAGCGGCTGCTGCGGCGAGCCTCGAAACTGGCATCCGAGCAGCTTAGTGCCGTGGCCGAGCGCCGTGACGCCCTCTCGTCGGTGCCGCTGTTCCGCGATACCCTCGGGGCGGCCCGGAACAATCTGGCGGCCCTGCGCCAAACCCAGCAGCAGATGATGGAGACCTCCAGCCAATCGGTCTCGCGGCAGCGCTCCTGCGATAGTACGTTCGCCGGGCTCCGGAAACAGGAGAGGGCCCTGGCCGGGGGGGTGTCTCAGATGCAGAGGCGCCACGACTCCCTGGAGCGGGACCTGGCAGACTGCCGCGCCGCCACTTCCCGTATCGCCGAATCGCTGCCGACGCGGCCGGATCCCGACCTTCCTCTGGACACGGATCCGGTTCCGTTCATAACCGCCCTGAAACACGAGATGGAGTCCCTGCCTCCCCTCAACGCCAACGCCCCGGCGACGTACGCCAGGGTCACCTCGGAGTACCGCTCCATGTCCGAACGCAAGAACTCGCTGGAGCAGGAACGCAACCGCATCGTCGCGTTCATAGAGGATGTGGATCGGGACAAGCGGCAGGCATACCTGGACGCGTTCGATATAGTGGATAAGGAGATCCGCTCCATATTCGACCGGATGTCGGGGGGTAGCGCATGGCTGGAGCTGGAGGACGAGGACGATGTCTTCGGCTCAGGTATCCGGTATATGGTGCAGTTCCCCGGCAAGTCCAAGAGAACGTCGGCGTCCATCAGCGGCGGTGAGAAGACGCTGGCGGCAGTCGTGTTCGTATTAGCACTGCAAAAACTCAAGCCCTCTCCGTTCTACCTGTTTGACGAGGTGGATGCCCACCTGGACGCCCCCAACTCCGAGAAGCTGGCCGGAATCTTGGAGGAGCGAGCCCGGGACAACCAGTTCATCATGGTGTCCCTGAAGGAGTCGGTGGTCCAGAAGGCCGGTCTCATATACGGAGTGTATCCCAAGAAGGGACTCACCCAAGTGGTCTCGTACCGAGACCGCCGCCTGCGGCCGGCGGCGCGCTAGACGGTCTCCCAGTCCACCAGCGCCTTCTCCCGGAACCGGTTGGCAGGATCCGGATCCGATATGGCGCCGATGAGGGCCTGCGTGTAGGGGTGTTGTGGATGGTCCAGCACGCCGCTTATCTCGCCCTTCTCCACTATGGCTCCCCGGTACAGTATGGCCATATCCGTCCCAAAGTGCCGGGCCGTGGCCAAGTCGTGCGTTATGTAGATGAACGATATTCCGTGTTTTTGTTGCAGCTCCCGCATCAGCTCCAACATCTCGGCTCGAATAGAGACATCCAGCATGGATACGGGCTCGTCGGCGATTATGATGCGTGGTTTCACGGCCAAGGCCCTAGCCAAAACCACCCTCTGCCTCTGGCCGCCGGACAGCATGTGCGGATACTTGTGTATCATGTCATCTGGGTCGAGCTTTACGTCCCGCAGCGCCTGGCTTACGCGCATTTCACGGGCGCGGGTGTTGCCGATGTGGTGTATCTCCAGCGCCTCAGAGACGATGCCGCGAACTTTCATGCGGGGGTTTATCGAGTCGTAGGGGTCCTGGTGGACCATCTGGCAGCTTCTTTGTAGAATGCGGCGCGACTTTTGGTCGCGCGTCATGAGGTTGCCATCCAAGTATATGTTGCCTGTGTCCGGGTCCAGCGCTCCCAGTATCAGCTTGGCTATGGTGGACTTGCCGGATCCCGACTCGCCGGCTATGACTAACACTCGTCCTTCCTCTAGCCTCAGGGAGACGTCGTCGACGGCCTTGGTGACGGAGGGTTTGCCAAAGAGACTCTTCCGTATGAAAGTCTTGGTGAGGTTCTCTACACGGAGTACCGGGGGCATCGACATGGTGGTACCGCCGCCGCCAAATAACGTTTGGCGTGGCGGCGGCCTTGCCCGGGACGGGATCTCTGCCACGGGGGAGGTATTCTCCGCCGGCGTGGGCCGCCTGCACACTACCAGTTAATGAAAAAGTGACAGTACCCAAGCCGATGTAAGTCCGATCTTATACGTGGCTCAGATCTCGGCAACAAACATGCGTCCACATACAGATGCCCGCCCGCCCATTATTTCCATATCCAC
>JAGWAW010000197.1 GCA_021296165.1 Nitrosopumilaceae archaeon
GAACGGTTTGCCCCGGACGGCAGGGCTGCGGCGTATACGGCATGCTGCGGCGGCTTGCCGCACCGCCATGCTGGAGGGGGGGCGCCGCCGGAAATGCGCGCGTATGTGTTCTGGATTTTATTGCATTCTTTATGACCAGCACTATCCAGGCCGCGTCGCACGCGGCCCCGCCGTCCCCCGGCCCTCCGTCCGCCGTGATGCCTGCCATCGGGGGAGGTGCGGGGGCGGATGGGGGATCTAAACCTTCCGGTCCGTTCGGTTCGGCCGCGCCCGGCGTCCATTCCCGCATATGCGGCAGCCTGCCCCTCCAGGCCAGCCACTCGTCGCTGCCGGCAGGATTGCATCGGCAAGACAAGAATAAAGATCACTTCAAAAAGCGAAACACTTTCGTATTTTTTGCATATGTCGACGGTGCTGGTCGACGTGGTGAGCGACTCCATGACTATCATGGCCTTGTCCCCAGCAATCCATCGCTTCTTGGTCATGGCGCAGTCCCTCCGGGCAGCCCCGAAAACTCTTTGTTGCCGATCGGTCTCCCTCCAGCGGGGTCCCGCCCCCAAGGGCCGCTTGTGGGGAGTTCACTCGGACGGCGTCAGCTGGCAGCCCAGATAGTACGGCTCGGTCCATCCGGCCGCCACCGGATCTATCTGCGGCAGCTCGTCGAATATCTCCCGGACGAAGTCATAGTGTTCCCGGATCATGCGATTGGTGGTGCCCAGCGAGATGGCTTTGGCCCCGTACTCCAGCACCTCTTGGTGCCGTTTGCACCTGAGGAGAACCGTGATCAACGCATCGTACATCTGAAAGAGGGCCGTCGGCTGGGCCGTGTCCGACATCCTCCGTATCCCGTCCTTGTAGTTGTCGATGGCCTCGGTCGGGCGCATGTGTCGTTCGCGTATGGCTCCTATGGTCAGGTAAAGGTCGACATCCGGCCGCATCAGCGCCGCGGTGCCCAGTATGTCGGCGGCATCCTCATCCCAGCCGGCCTCCTGCAGGTTCGCGCCCAGCCACCGGAACGAGTCGCGCTTGTCGGGGTCCATTGTCGCGGCGCGCCTGCGTATGGTTGTGATCTGCCTGTACTTTTGTTTGGACTCGCTCGGCGCGTCGCGGCCGGGTCTCTCCGGCCTGATCGCCTTCACGTAGCCGATGTAGGCCCGACTCCACTTCCCCTGCCGGCCACGGATCCTGCCCCAGATGCGGTACGTGAGACGGCTATGGCCGGGATCCGCACTCTTGTATCTGCGGAGCTCCTCTAGGGCCTCGTCGTACCTGCCCAGCCTCTCCAGCTCCCAGGACAGGGCGTACGCCGCCTCTTGCGAGTCGGGGCGGAGCCGGACGGCGTTACGAAGGGCATAGATGGCCCCCTTCCGCCTTCCCAGCGTGGAGAGCACCCCTCCAAGCCAAAAGTATGCCTCCGGATCGTCAGCGTTCCGGGACGTGGCCGCCTCAAAGTCCACCACCGCCACGCCGTAGCGGTGCGCCCGGACGAGGCGCCGGCCCCGGGCCACATAGTCTCCGGGACCGTCCATGTCCATGACCTCCAGCCGATCCAAGGCAGATCTCGCCTCCTCGTACCGTCCGGCCTCGTGGAGATCGTCGATCTCCCGTATCGCGTCCCCGACGGATGCCGCCACGGCACCGCTACCGGGACCGTCTCCATATAATGCCAGCGGGGAGGAGGCGCGTAGTGATTTGGATATTGATTCGGATAAACCGGCGCGGGGCGCCCGCTGCACCATCGGCAAAGCGATCAATACCACTCCAGACAGGACCGGTGCCGCCCAGACCGGTGCGGCCCCCACTCCAGGGCGACATGCGGCCCGCATCCTGCCGTTATGCGGGGACGGGAGCCCGGCCGCATCGGGCACCGCATGAGATCTAGCCGGCGCAGATGACCTCGGCGCGGGGAGCCCCCCGCGGGGACGCGGGATCCGCCAGACATTCCTGCATCCACACCACCGGAATCTCGCCGTTCTCCAGCGCCTTCTTTATGCAGGTCTGCATGCTTCCAAAGTCTCCAAAGTACGTGCCGCCCACGCCCCCCTTGATGGCGCCCACTGCCCTATGGGGTTCGCTCATATTCCTAATCGTGGGGGTAGTTTCGGTCCTTAACCACGTGGTTAAACCGAAAGGGATCTATAACCCCACA
>JAGWAW010000042.1 GCA_021296165.1 Nitrosopumilaceae archaeon
GATGCGGGGTGGAACGGGCGCGGCTGCCAACCACTTGGAGAATCTGGTGCCACCCTGCTTGGGCCCATGCCGCCCCTGAGCGGTCACCACGCGTTAATGCTAAAGAACCCCCTATACAGCTAGTTAATATGCCATCAGGCTGGAGGGGGGGGACATGAGGTGGTATGCAGTGGCAGCCCTGGCCGTGGCGGCCGGGCTCTTTCTGACCGCCACCGCTGCGTTCTCCGAGCAGGAGATAATCCCAGACTGGATAAGGAACTTGGCCGGATGGTGGGCCGAGGGGCAAGTCAGCGATGCCGAGTTTGTCAGCTCGCTGCAGTGGCTGGTGGATGCCGGCTACATCGACTTGGGCGGGGACGCCGAAGTACAGAGGCTGGTCCGGGACGGCAAGTACTCCATTGAGCAGCCCGGCGACTGGGAGAGGCAGGCGCCCATCTGGGACGAGGCCACCGGGGGCATTCGCGACTCGATCATAAAACTGGAGACCATCGACGACACCATACCGGCGATAGTGTCGGTGAGCTCCGGCGGCATGCTGGGCGAGAACATCACCGAGCACCGCGAAGTGGGCCTGGCCCTCCTGGATGAGTATCTGGGGGATGCGTTCAACCACACGCTCTCCGCCGAGGCCGACGTGATGGGCAATCCAGGATACGTCGACGAGTACACGGTGACCATATTCGACTGGGTGGTACAGGGCAAGTCGTACAGCTTTGAATACGAGGGCAGCATATACGAGATAAAGTACGAGAGCGCAGATGAGACCTTTGCGGACCATCTGCCCGAGTTTGAGCGCATGGCGCAGACATTCCGTCTAGAGTAGCGGGGTGGCCCCGGAAGGCCACGGGCATTCCCTTGGGATTTTCAGAGTGGCGGGGCCGTATGGTATGACTGCACATCTGGAGGAGAACCGTGCGTGGCTTACACACCCCACCAGAAGTGCCCCAGACCTGCCGGCAGAAGCGTCCGTTAGCGGAAGAGCAGGTTGAAGACGCGCTTGATCCCCTTGGCGGTGGGAGGGCGGCCCAGTGTGTGCGTGGGCTTTTCCACAATCACTCCCTGCGGCCTGAAGAGCAGCACGGCCAGCAGTATGCCGCCCAGCAGCAGCAGGTCCAGCCACACCACGTCGAAGGGGACGAACCCCTCAAAGGAGTCCTTGAAGAAGATTATCGTCTTGCGCAGCGCCACGAAGAGCAGCGTTCCAACCAGCACCCCCTTGTTGTTGGCCAGGCCGCCGATCAAAATCATCAGGAACGGCCAGAACGTCCAGCTGGCGCGGTCGTACGCGATGGCTATGGTGCTGCCCACGTAGACGGCGTACAGGGCCCCTGCGATGGCAGCTATGGCCGAGGCGACCATTATGGTCTTCATGCGGACGCGCCCGACGTCCTTGCCCAGGGACTCGGCGGCCATCTCGTTGTCCCGCATGGCCCGCAGGGAGCGGCCCAAGGGGGAGCGGATGGTCTTCTCGCAGTATATGTACACCATGACCACCATGATTATCAGCACCAGGCTGGCGGTGGGGAAGCGCAGCTCGTCGGGCACAAACGAGAGTGGATCCGGCACCTGCACACCCAGCGTGCCTCCCACCAGCGGCGGGAAGTTGTTCCCTATTATGCGGATGCTCTCGCCGAATGCCAGCAGCGTGATGGCCAGATAGTCGCCGCGGAGCCGCAGGGCCGGGTATGAGGTGGCTACGCCCAGCGCCCCGCCCACTAGGGCCGCTATCGCCACCCCGACCGCGAATATGGCAAACCCGGGCACGGGGTTGTCCAGAAGCCAGGCGTTCACCTGTGCTACCACGGTGAGGTTCTCCCGGATGTAGTCGCCCTCTATCCCGGCTATCTGGGCTATGATGCGCCCGGGCAGCGATGCGATGACGAAGGCGCCCGCTCCCACCGCCAGCACCTTGCCGAAGTTGGGAATGCCGCCGTACCCGAACTCCAGATTCAGGCTCAGGTTGATTATGGCGTATATGGAGAATATGGCCGCCATGTCTATGATGAATATGGCGGCGGGCTCTATCGCCATATCTTACTCCTGATCTTGGACCAGTTTACGCCGGTGATGCCCCGCGGGGCGAACATCAGTGTCACGGCTATTATGATGAGCGGTATGAGCGGCCTGTATGCTATGAGCCAAGAGCCCAGCTCCCCGGCCAGGAATCTGGTCCCCAGCACCTCGGCCAGCCCCACCAGCAGCCCCCCGGCGACGGCGCCGAATATGTTCGTAAAGCCCCCAGCTATGCTGGCGGCAAAGATGCTGGGTATCAGCAGCGGCCCCAGGTTCGGGTCTCCCAAAAACCAGAGCGCCATGAGGGCCCCGGCCACCCCGGCCAGCCCACCGGCTATCATCCATGCAATGGTGTATACGGCATTTACGTTTATGCCCACCGTGCCGGAGAGGTCCGGATTCTCGGTGGAGGCGCGCACCGCTATGCCGAATTTGGTCTTCTTGAGCATCAGGAAGAGTGCTATGCCTATGATGGCCACGGCTATGGGCGCCACCGTCACTATCATGGGCAGGTCCATGAACTCCAGATCGAAGCTGCGCAACGTAAACTCCCGGGACTTGACGCGGAACGTCTCGGTGAGATAGTCGGCCAGTATGTTGAGGCCCGCTATCAGTACCATGTCGAACGCCAGGGTCGCGATCATCTGTATGGCGTCGGTCGCCCCCCTCTTGGCCAGCGGCTTGAGTATGAACGTGTACAGCGCCACGGCCACTACCCCGGACAGCAAGAAGGCCACCGGCAAGGCCAGATAGGGATTGACCTCCCACACGCGGGACGCAACCAGTGTCATGTACACGCCCAGCGTGGCAAAGGAGGCGTGCGCAAAGTTGGGTACTTTGGTGGTGAGGTAGGTGAGGGTCAGGCCCAGGCTGAGCAGTACCAGCAGGCTGGCAAATACCGCCGCGTCAAAAAACACGGGGTTTATCATATGATCTGGATGGGAAACTGCTTTATCTGTGTATGGGGTGGTAATCCTATGGATGCCCTCCTCAGCGTAAGGAACTTGGGAAAGCACTTTGACGGACACGTGGTGCTGGAGAGCATCGACCTGGATTTGGAGGCGGGCAAGGTACACCAGCTCATAGGACCCAACGGTAGCGGCAAGACCACGCTGGTGAACGTCATAGCCGGGGCCCTCAAACCCAGCTCGGGAACCGTCCACTTTGACGGCCACGACATAACCGGCAAGGATCCCCACGAGGTGTACAGGTATGGGCTGGCCAGATCGTTCCAGATACCGCAGCCGTTCGTAAACCTCAACGTGAACGAGAATCTGGTTACGTCCAGTACGGAGAACCGGGGGGACCTGTACCGCAACGCTCCGATGCGCTTCCGGTGGGTGGCCGACGAGCGGAAACTTCAGAAGATGGCCGACGAGGTGCTTGAGTTGGTGAACCTGACGCATGTGGTAGACAACCTGAGCAGCAACCTGAGCGGCGGCCAGATGAAGCTGCTGGAGCTGGGCCGCATAATGATGACGGGCGCCAAGATGATCTTTATGGACGAGCCCATAGCCGGCGTGAACCCCAAGCTGGCGCACGACATATTCAAAAAGATCAATCAAATCTGCGCCGAGCACGGCATCACGTTTCTGATAATAGAGCACCGCCTGGACATAGCCTTTCAGTACGTGGACAGGGTTTACGCCACCGACCAAGGCAGGATAATAGCGGAGGGGACGGCCGAGGAGATACTGGAGAACTCCGATGTGATAGAGTCCTATCTGGGGACGTGAATATGGCAGACGAGCACTCCAACAAAAGCGAGACGAGTCCGGCCGCCCGCCGGTCCGGCAACGTGGTCTTGGAGTCCAAAGCCTTGGAGGCGGGATTCGGCAAGAGCCACATACTCTTTGGGATAGACTTTGAGGCCCGCGAGCACGACATCACGGTTATAGTGGGCCCCAACGGATGCGGCAAGAGCACGCTGCTCAAGAGCATCTTCGGTCTCACCACGGTCTACTCTGGGGACATCACATACTGTGGCAAGAAGATTACCGGCATGCCGCCATATGTGGTGACCCGCGAAAAGATCGCGTACCTGCCCCAAGTCAACAACGTGTTCATCAACCTGACCATCCGGGAGAATCTCTTCATGTCCAGCTACACGCTGAGCAAGAGGGAGTTCAACGAGAGGCTGCCGGAAATATTCGAGGCGTTCCCCATACTGAAGGAGTTCCAGAACAAAAAGTCCACCGTGTTGAGCGGCGGGCAGCGCCAGATGCTGGGCATGGGAATGGCCATGATGCGGAAGCCCAAGCTGATGCTGTTCGACGAGCCCACCGCCGGACTCGCTCCCCGGCTGGCCGACGAGGTGCTCGAGAAGATAGTCAAGATGCGCGACGACTTTGGCGTCACCATAATACTGGTGGAGCAGGACGTCCGGCGGGCCCTCAAGGTGGGGGATGTGGTGTACCTGTTTGCCAGCGGCAAGAACGTCTTTGACGGGCCGCCCTCGGAGCTGCTGGCCCACCCCGAGCTGGGGCGCATGTACTTGGGCGTGCATTAGTGGCCTGAGCGCGTGCTGAAGGCCAGAGACGCGGCGCGGTTTTATACCGCGCCCCCCGCGACAATTTGACCGCATGGAACCCGCGCACCCAGATCGTATGGCATACGGCGACACGCCCGAGTCTGCGATACTCCGCATGGCCAAGATCATAGTGGAGCGGTTCTCGCCCATGTCGGTCATGCTGTTCGGTTCCCGTGCGCGCGGCGACGCGGACGGGCACAGCGATGCCGACCTCTTCGTAATAATGCCGGAGGGAACGGACGTGGATAGTATATATCTGGACATACGCGCGGCCCTGCGCCACTCGCCGGTGGCCAAGGACATACTGGTAAACACGCCGGGGACCTTTGCCAAGTACGCAGTGCTGCCGGGGACCGTCCAGCGCAAGGTTGTTAGGGAGGGCATGCTGCTGTACGGGGGTTTGGACTCGTACGCTGCAACGCTCCTGCAGAACGCGGAGGGGGACCTGAACGTCGCCGGGAAGTTGGATTCGGACGAGAGGTCCGAGATACTTGCACGCGCGTACCACTCCCAGCAGGCCGCCGAGAAAGCCCTGAAGTGCGCCTTGGCGCTGTCCGGGGTGGACTTTGCACATACGCACGACTTGGAAAAACTCGCCGCGGACCTGCCGCCGGAGTGGGGAGTGTCGCATCCGGCCTCCGATTTAGATAGGCTGTCCAAGATGGTGATCACCGCCAGATATGGCAACGGCGGCGCGGCCCCGTCAAAGTCCGATGCGGATTGGGCGTTTAACCTGGCGTCCGACATAGTGCGGGCCATCCGCGACGAGTCGCCGCGCCGCGGGACATGACCATGCAAGTGCATCACCCCGGAGGGAGTTTCCCGACCCGGCCGTTCCGCCGTAGTGTGGGAATGGCCGACAATACGTCCCCGTCCGGCGCGGCACTTTCACTTACCGTCGCTGGCCGTCGTCTTGGGGACGGATGCCGCTTTTTATGAACCTCACAAGATCCGTGTGGGCATGCCTGTCGGGACGCCCGCGGTTCTCGTGCACCATGCCCGAAAGGTGCCGCCCGCCCGTCGCGATCATGGGGCGGGGGTCGCCTCCCCGCCGGCTTTCCTCAACCTCTCCAGCACGCGGGCCAGCGACTTTTGGATCTTATTCCTGCCGGCCGCCCAGTAGCACTCACGGTCCTCCCCGTCGGCCCCCCCAGTTCCCTCTCCAGCACTCTTCTCCACACGTTCAGGTCGTCCACGCCGGAGCACAGTCCCTCCAGCTCCTTCTCATAGCATTTCATGAAATCCGAGAAGACCACCAGCGACCAGCCCGCAAGGTATTCTATGCGCCACCGCCTGTCCTCTGTGGCGAGGTCTTGCCGCCGGATGCACCCGCCCATGGCCTCCACGCACCCCTCAAAGAGCGGCCAGAGGTCGCCACCGCTGTCATCTATACCGTTGTAGTGAACTCCCAGCGACTCGGTAAGGCCCATGTATATCGCCTCGGCCCTCCCGGGGTGATCTCCCTCGGCGGCCTCCGCCTCCCTCTGTATGACGTGCAGGTCCAGGTCGTTGTAGTCCGGAACGAAGCCGCCCCTCATCTCGGCCGCTATCCTGGTGTCGGCCTCAAAGCGCACGTCCCGGCAGTCCCCCCTGACCCACGCCCCAAAGCGCTCTTCGGTGTTCCCGTCGGCGAGGCTTTCTTCCCAGAGAAGCTTCCGCAGGTTCCTTATGGGGGCCCGCACCGCGTGGGGGGCCACCACGCTATTCCAGTCCACGGCGGCGTGCCTGGCCCACCCTTGGACTACCACCCGGACCGCTCCCCCCGTACAATCGCTGCAGGATCCACGCCCCGACACGCGGCCGTGGGATCATATCTGTTTGGATGTGGTGAGGGGCGCGCCCGTCTGTATGTGCACAATTTACGATCCCCCTTGCGGGATCTGCCGGGTGGACCGCCCGGGTTCGGGGATGTTTGGGTCTTCCGGACGGCCCGATGACGCCATGGGCGAGCCCCCGTTCCCGGATCTGTAGGATCCCGCCCGAGGTTCAGGGGGACGGCATGCCCGGGCTCTTGTCGTCGTGCCTGCCCCTCGGACCCCCGCGCCCCGTGCTGTACAGCCGCCGGTGGACGGTGCTGGCCCGGCACCCCATGTTTTTGGCCATCTCCTCAAGTATCCTCCCTCGTTTTCTCGATGCGGCCGCCTGACGCCTGTCCCTGGACCTGCCGGGGCCATCGCGTCTGCGCATCCATTCCAGTACGGACAGCGGCACGCCGGGCAGGCACTCCACCATCCTTGCCAGTGCCGCCCTTGGCACGGGGGTCTGGGGGAGGGACGATCTATGCCTTTCGGCCTGTCACGAGTTTTTGCATTATGGCCACTATACAGGACATGGTAACAGAATGACTCCACAGCAGGGAGATGCCTACAGCCGGGCTGTTTGGTTGGCTGCCGCTCCCATAGGCGGCCCTGCGGCCAGAGTATCCACGGCACGCCACGAGCCGCCGCACCGCAGTGCCGGAGAGCGGGGCGTCGCCGGAGGTGCGCTCGTATGCGTTGTGGTTTTTACTACATCCCTTGTGGCCGCCACTATGCGGCCTGTAACGCCGGAACGCGCCTACCAGTAGTTGGCCTTTATCTTCTCGATGACCGTCTCGTGTTCCCGGCTGGTGCGGCGTGCATACCGCTCCATTGCCCCCAGGGGGACGCCTCCGAGACTCCGGGCTATCATGTTGAAGATGTATCTCTGGGGCCCCTTGCCGCCGGTCTTCGTCATGAACTTTTGTATTCCGTACTTGAAGTTGTGCTGCCAGGTCTTGTACATCACGCCCAGCTGGGCGGGGTCCATCTCATTGCCTATGTTGAAGAACTCGGACTTTTCCAAGAGGCCAATGGGCACGAAGGTCAGCGGCGTGGCAGTGAACATGGACTCGGGCTGCTCCATCTCCAGCTCGTTCAGCAGGCGTATGGTCTCCCAAGAGTCCTCCGGCGTCTCGTCGTTGTCCAGGCCCATTATCAGCGTGAACGCGGGTATCCAGTAGTTTTCGTTGAGCGTCTTTACGCCCTCCTTCACTACCCAGTGCCACTCTTCGGGGGTGTAGGGGGCCAGCTTCCTGTCGGCGTACTTGTCTATGAGCCTGAGGCTGCCGGTTTCAAAGCCGCACTGTATCCCGATGAGGTTGTCTGGGCCTGCCCGGATTATCGACGACAACTGCGGGATGAGGCGCTCATCGGCGATGGCGCCGGCCAGCGTGCCGTGGGTCGGGTTGGTGTGCTCCACCCCCGTGGACATGATGGTCGTGAAGAGATCCACCAGGGCATCCCGGTTGGGCTCCATGCCCTTGGCGGTTCGGGGGTCCATGCCGTACACGAAGATGTCGTCGCTGTGCACCCAGGCGGACTTGGAGCCGCCCCTCTTCAGGTTCACCTCTATCTCGCGTTTCACCTTCTCGGGGGGGTAGTACCGGAGGGACCTGAGCGTTACGTCGCAGAACTTGCATCCCCGGCCACACCCCCGCATGACCTCTATCATCCCATGCATGCTGGGCTCCACAATGTCGGGGATCTCTTCCATCTCGGGCCTGTCCCAAAAGTTCACGAAGCGGCCGTAGTGCTTCTCGCCATCGCGATCGAACTCCTTTATGTTCACCTTGAAGTCGGCCCTCTTGCGGAAGGGGTCCATGTTCTCAAACTGACCGTCTATCAGATACTTGAAGAACTTGCCTGCGTGCCCGTCTATCTCGGGGGCGATCCCCCCCAGCTCGCCCTCGAGTATGGCGTAGATGCCGAACTCCTTGATCTTCTCGGGGGCGTAGTTGTACTGCCATGTCCCCGAGGCGCCGGATATCACCTTGGCGTTGCTGCCGGTCCGCTTCTTGGCCTCGTTGATGCGCCGGTGCAGCTGGGTGTTGTAGTACTCGTCGTACGAGGTCTGCTTGCGGCCATACGTGAAGGTCATCGTGACCGGGCCCATCCCCAGCGGATCCATCTCGTATGTCCCTACCACCTCCGTCTCGGGTCCGATGAACTTTTCGATGTGGTTGGGGTGCGCCACCACCACCTCGTCCCGGGAGAACCCGTCCCGGAGCAGACCGGCCTCCACCTTGCGGAGGCCGTAGGGCGCGTAGTCGGCCACGCCGTTGGTGTGCGGGATGTAGTTGCAGATAAAGTCGAAGAGCACCTTTGGCGTTACTTGGTTCTTGAGGATCTTGTACCAGATGCTGCCCTTGTCCCGGTGGGGGTCTATGGCAGGGGCGCATCCAAAGAATGTGGCCAGCGATATGTGGCGGTACGGTGACATGAGCGTACGATCTGCAGTAAGGACGATTTTGGGTTTGGACATCGCCAAGCTGCAACGAGTTTTGTTTTCCTTTAAATCTTTTTGTTTACCATCGGCGTGTTTTTTCTTCTTCATATTAGTTTGGTGTTAAAAATTAGTATTATACAAATTAATTGCAGCCCTGCAGACGTGCCGGTATGTGCGTGGATCTCGCATGGGTGCGGCTGCCGTGCTGCCAGCGCCTGTGCGGGACATGCCGGCCCTGCCGTGCTTTACAGGGTGGAGCGTTGGCATACTATGCGGGGGGTCTGGGTGTGTACCCGTTTCTACAGAATACGTCTCCATCGACGCGCGGGAGCCCATTCGTTCCGCTCTGCCGGTCTGGCCAGTGCCTGGTTCTTCCACAGGCGCGTCTGGCCCTCGATGGAGTCCTCCGCCGAGTTGAAATATTCGCAGAACTTGACAATCGTCCCCGCGTGGATATCCAGAGTTTACAGCGGCGCCGATTGTATTTCCTGCGGGCCGGAGGTCCCAGTCTGCTCCATATCCGCCGTTTCATGTAGGCGCACATCTTGCTGAACTTGGCGCAGGGGCCGGCCGGCGCGCCCGTCTCCATCTGCCGTCAAACCATTCTAGGGCAGTCAGGTCCGGTCATCCGGGTGGGGGGTACACCCGCCCGCCTGGCCGCCCATCTCCCTTGCGGCATCTGGGGCAACTTTGGCCCCGTACCGGCGCGCCCTGCCCTGTATCATCAGCAGCTTTCCGGACACTTGGCATGCATAGTAGAGGCAAGTAGGATCCGGCAACTCATGATCTAAAATTATTGTAATACTGACCTTATATTCATCAAAG
>JAGWAW010000198.1:0-1646 GCA_021296165.1 Nitrosopumilaceae archaeon
TTGAACAAGGGTTGGGTCTTGACAGACGGGTGCTGTCCGGTTTATGCTCTTTTTGTCGCAGATTTTTGGACAAGGCCATCGCAGGCCAAACACTATTTATTGGCGGCGCCCGCCATCGGGTTCGTTGAGCACAGCCACCATCAGGACCAATCTGGGAACCATAACGTTCCGCCTTCTGCCCGAGCTGGCCACCGAGACGGCCCGGAACTTCGAGAGTCTGGCCAAGCGTGGTATCTACGATGGCACGCTATTCCACAGGGTCATACCCGGCTTCATGATACAGGGTGGGGATCCCAACACCAAGGGCTCGGACAGGAGATCCTGGGGCCAGGGTGGGCCAGGCTACACCATAAAGGCCGAGTTCAACTCTAGGTCACACAAGAGGGGGATAGTCTCCATGGCCAGGGCGGCAGACCCGGACAGTGCCGGCTCGCAGTTCTTTATAGTCACCACCGACAGCGCCTTCTTGGACGGGCAGTACACGGTGTTCGGCGAGGTGACCGGCGGCATGGACGTGGCCGACAGGATAGTGAACCTGCGGCGGGACGCCAACGACTGCCCCCTGGAGGAGGCCCGCCTGCTTCAGGTCACCGTGGAATAATATGATACATGTGGCCGCCGCGTCGCTTGTACTGATGTTCGCCGTGCCGGCGGCCATGGCGCAGACGGCAGCTTTCCAGGAGAGCCTAGATGTGAGCGTGGAGGCGGCCAGCGACGCGGGTGTGGTGCACATAGTGCGGGGCTCCGAGGAGACCGTATGGCTGCCGCTGGTCCGGGGGAACGTGACCGACCTCACCGTCTTGGACGCGGGGGGCAACGACATACCCCACATGATGGAGAACCACACCATATCCATAGGACCCTCCGAGTCGGAGGTCACCGTCCGGTACGTGATGAGGGGGGTCCTGGCCCAGGAGGGAAACATGTGGGTGTGGGACTTTCTGTACCCGGACGCCACGCGCTTCTTCTTCGCCGAGGAGATAGACACCATATACTCCAACCAGCGCCCCGTGTACTGGGAGGAGAGAGCATCCGGTGCCACGGCTGCCAGATGAGACTGGAGTTCACGCTGGACGAGCCGCTCTGGCAGTACGACATAGTGTGGGGGGACCACACCTTCGTGGTCGCCGTGCGGAGCCACGACGCCGTAGGCCCCGTGACGCTGAACCAAGCCTCGATGAGCATCGACTTTGCCGTGGAACGGGGCGGCGAGATGGTCACCGCCATAATACCCCTCCAAATGCTGGTGGACCCCTACCGGGCGTACCTGAACGGCGAGGGGATTTGGTACCACGAGTACCACAACAACGGCACGCACGCCTGGGTGAACATGAGGCCGCCGCACCCCGGCGTAATAACGCTGGTGGGCTCCAGCGTGATACCCGAGTTCCCGGTGGCCTCCATAGTGATAGCGGCGGCCACCGCTCCGCTGCTGGGCCTGCTCACTCACCGCAGGATCCGCACGAGCAGAAGCCCCACTCATCTATCCGGGAACCGCACTGGGTGCACTTTGTGGTATAGCTGACCTCCCAGGGCTCCTTGCCGTACATGCGGTAGTGGTCGTCGATCTCTATGGGGATGACGCGCTCCTCCTCTCCCATACCATGCGTATGCGGCACGCATAATTATAGCATTTCAGGGCGGCA
>JAGWAW010000198.1:1764-2339 GCA_021296165.1 Nitrosopumilaceae archaeon
GAGGGCGACACCTTCGAGCGGTGCGAGACCTGCGGCGTGGGCTAGCAATAGGGGCAGGTGTGGTTTATAGAGCGGCGCCGGGGAGCGGCCGCATATGCTCACCGTATTCGGGTCCGTGGTGCTGGACACCATACACACCCCCGCGGGCACGTACGCGGACGGGTTGGGGGGCTCCTCCGTATACGCGGCGATCTCGGCCAGCCGCTTCACCAGGCCCAACCTGGTGGGCCGGGGGGGAGGCGACCTGCCCGAGTCGCACATCAAAATGCTGGACGGGATGATGGACACCGAAGGGCTGGGGGGAATGGACGGCAGGACCTTCCGGTACGAGGCCAGATACCTGGACAACTTCCAGACCAGGGAGGACATCAGGGTGGAGCCCAACGTCCCGGAGGGGTACGTGCCCCACGTCCCGGAGGGGTACAGGAGGTCGGAGTTTGTCTACCTGGCCAACGAGGATCCCGCCCAGCAGCTGCGCGTCCTAGAGCAGTTCGACGGTCCCGACTTTGTGATGTGCGACACTATCGGCCACTGGATACGGAACCAGCACGACGACGTGGTGCGGGTGATCGGCT
>JAGWAW010000043.1 GCA_021296165.1 Nitrosopumilaceae archaeon
CATGTTATGCCAAACTGGCACGGATGGGGCGCGTATTTTTTGCGCAGCTGGTCCCCCAAAATCACCTAAACACGTTCACACAAATAGCCATATTGATTGGGGATTATGCGCACAATTTTTGTAGTTGTATAGACAACTTCAAAAAGCAAAATGTTTTCACAGTTTCTAATTATATCTCATGTCTTGGACAGCAGTCTTTTCTGTATTGTGGAGCCTGCCATGGAAGCGCGGAAGGTGCCTAGATCTCTTTAGATTTAATAGAATGGTTGAGGGCTGAAACTATCCCCACAATTGGTAACATGAGTGATTTTTTTTAAGTTGCCAGCATCCGAAATGCTGGTGAGACGGTGTGCTTGACCCGATTAGGTACCTCCAACATTTGGAATATGGACGTTTCAGGAAAAACTTCACACATACTTAACCACTTCCCCGATCTAGACCTGATTTCGACGTGACACGGCTGTCTATGTCTTGTCAGCGGCACACAACGGCATAAATTGGCAACATACGGCAGCATGTGGCGCCGACGTGTACAGCGCGCCTAAAATTAGCGGCATGGTTGAGTATGTACAGAACCTCTACTGCAAGCATATATTGTCTAGTTGTGTCACTCGAGCGTGGAGGTGTACGTATTCCGTCACGGCAAGGCCGCCCCCCCGTCCTTCCGCACGCCCAGCGACCACGACCGCCCCCTGACCGATGTGGGGCTCCGGGAGCTAAGCAGGACGGGACGCGCCCTACGCCGCATGAGCATACGGCCCGACACGCTGGCCTCCAGTCCCCTATTGAGGGCCGTGCAGACGGCCGAGGCCATATCCGGATATGTCAGGGCAGACGTGGAGATATGGGAGGATCTCAAACCGGAGATCGCCCCCGACGAAACACTGCATACCATACGTTCCACCGGAGCCGACTCCATCATGGTGGTGGGCCACGAGCCCAACCTTACCAGCCTGATATCCCACATGATATCAGACCATGCGGCCACCATATCCCTCAAGAAGGGCGGGCTGGCCTGCGTCCGGCTCCCCGTGCTGGGGCGCGGAGCCCTACGTTACATACTAACGCCCAAACAGATGGAAATGATATCATGAGCTCCAACCCGCCAGCCGAGTATCCCCATCGTATGGCGGTCATAGATCTGGGCTCCAACTCCGCCAAAATGGTCTGCTATTCTGCCGACCACACCGGAGGATACCGCCCCTACCACCGCGAGTCGTTCCGTGTCCGGCTGGACGAGCACGACCACCACGTGATACGGGAGGCCCCCATAGCCCGCCTGCTGGACGTGCTCAGGCTATTCCAGAACACCATACAGTACGAGGGCGTGAGCCGGGTGCTGGCGGTGGCCACCAGCGCCGTGAGGGGCGCAAAGAACCGCGAGGATATAATATCCCGGATACGGGACGAGACGGGCATACCCTTCAGCGTGCTGTCCGGCAGGGAGGAGGCCCTCTACTCGTACACGGGGGCGGCCACGCACCTGAATATGCCCACCTCCGTATTCTTTGACATTGGGGGCGGATCCGTCGAGATAGCGGCGGTCCGCAACCACACCGTACTGTATGCCGAATCATTCCCCTTGGGGGCGCTCGTTCTGACCAGGCGGTTCGCCGGGGAGGGGGACCTGCGGGGTGATGCCATCGGGCACATGCGGGAATATGTGCGGGATATCCTGCCCTCCCCCGGAGACCTGGGCCCCTTGGGCGACGCAGTCCTGGTGGGGGTGGGGGGCTCCCTCCGGGCCATATCCAGGTACGCCCAGTCGTATATGGGCTATCCGATCAAAAAGATCCACAACTACACCATGGACGCGCGCCTGGTCCAGAACGTCACCACCGAGATACTCTCCCAGGATGTGTCCACCCTGGCTAGAATGTACGAGATCGGGAGCGGCCGGGCCGACATCATAAAGGCCGGCGCCATAGTGGTGGAGTGCATGATGGAGAGGTTCGGGTTCGACCATATCCGTGTGAGCTCCACCGGGCTGCGGGAGGGGGTGCTGGCGTTCGCCGTCAGGTACCCCGAGTTTGAACCGCACGAGATATCATACTATATGGTGCGGGAACTGGTGCGCTCCCCCTCCTGGACACCGCGCATCCCCCATGCGGCGGCCGGCGTGGTGCAGGCCGTATGCTCGTCGGGGCTGCTGTCCGGCGGGGAGGACACCATACTGCGCGCGGCGGCCGCAAACCTGGAGTGGCTCCGGACGTTCCGGGACGCCGACGACTTTCTGTACCGCATGCTGGACAACACCAGCGCCCTGTCCCACCGTGAGCAGCTGCTCTACGCGCTCTGCCTCTCCCACGCCAAAAAACCCAAGCGCACCAGACTGCTCATGAGGCGGTACGAGTCGCTGCTATACCCCGACGACCGCCGCCTGATCCGGCGGCTCTCCCCCATACTGTTGCTGTGCGACACGGCCGTCACGGCCGGGGCGAGCATACATGTCACGCTGGGGAACGACAGGGTGCTGCTGGATGTAAAAGAGAACGGCCGGCCGCTCCCCGGCGCGATATTCCGCCAGCGGTGCCGGCGCGTGGGCGAGGCTCTGGGCGTGGCGAGAGTACAACTGCTGACCACACCCTCAATGGTTTAAATTGGCTGGGACGCGTACCGCTCCCGAACCCAATGTCATCTCCCACTCCCAAGCCGGCCGGGAACGGGCAGTATGTCATAGATGCTGACCAAACCATGCGGGTGCCCGTCCGCGTATATGCCAGCGATACGCTGCTCTCCAAGATGCGGACCGACCGCACCCTCAAACAGGCGCGCAACGTGGCCTCCATACCGGGAATACTGGGCCACGGGGTGGTGCTGCCCGACGGCCATGAGGGGTACGGCTTTCCGGTGGGCGGGGTGGCTGCCATGGATGCCGAGGATGGGATGATCAGCCCCGGCGGGGTCGGATACGACATCAACTGCGGCGTGCGGCTCCTGCGCACCAACCTGGACGAGGACACGCTGCGCCCCAGACTCAAGGATATAGTGAACGAACTCTTCTCGTCCATTCCATCGGGGGTGGGCTCCAAGGGGGCCGTCCGACTCTCCGGCTCCCAGCTGGACGAGGTGATGGTGCGGGGGGTGGAATGGGCCGTGGACAACGGGTACGGCTCAAAGCAGGATGCCGACTCCTGCGAGGAGGGTGGCCACATATCGGGGGCCGATCCAAACATGGTCTCGGCGCGCGCCCGCAAGCGCGGGGCCCCGCAGCTGGGGAGCCTGGGATCGGGCAACCACTTTCTGGAGATACAGAAGGTGGACCGCATATACGACGCCGAGGCCGCCGAGCGGATGGGCCTGATACCGGGCGCCATCACCGTACTGATACACTGCGGGTCACGGGGCTTCGGGCACCAGATATGCAGCGACTACCTCCGGGTGTCGGAGCGCGCGCTGGAGCGGTACGGCATACGGCTGCCCGACCGGGAGCTGGCATGCGTCCCCAACCAATCCGAGGAGGGCGAGGCGTACCGCGGCGCCATGTTCGCGGCGCTCAACTTTGCCTGGGCCAACCGCCAGATGATAACCCACTGGACCCGCCGCGCCTTCCAGAGGGTGTTTGGCCGGACCGCTACAGACCTGGGCATGGATTTGGTATATGACGTCTCCCACAATATAGCCAAGGTAGAGACCCATACGATATCCGGCGAGTCCCGCCGGGTGGTCGTCCACCGCAAGGGCGCCACCCGCGCCTTTCCGGCCGGCCGCCCCGAGGTCCCCCACAGGTACCGCGACATAGGCCAGCCCGTACTGATACCCGGCTCCATGGGGACGGCAAGCTGGGTCTTGGTGGGGAAGCCTGGCTCCATGGGCCTGAGCTTCGGCTCCACGGCGCACGGCGCCGGACGCACCATGTCCCGCTCCAAGGCTCGCCGCAGCTACACCGAGTCGGGTGTCATCCGCTCCCTCAATGAGATGGGGATATTCGTGAGGGCGGCCACCGGCGACGGCGTGGTGGAGGAGACCCCCCAGGCGTACAAGGACGTCGACGAGGTGGTGGAGGTCTCCCATACGCTGGGGATAGCCACCAAGGCCGCCCGGCTCGTTCCGGTGGGGGTCATAAAGGGATGAGCGGCGACAGGGACCTGGACCGCATCATGGCCAGGCGGCTGGCCGAGATGCAGTCGGCGGCGCGGCAGGATTCTCAGGGGCCCGGGGGGACTCCCCGCCCCCCGCGGGATGCCCTGGTCTCTGTGCTGGGCAACCGGGGTCTGGAGGTACTGGAGCGCGCCGAGGAGCAGTTCCCGCGGCAGGCTGGTGCGGTGGTCTCGCAGCTGGCCAGTCTTATAGAGGCCGGCCAGCTGAACCAGACCATAGACGGCGGCCAGCTGCTGCAGGTGTTCCGCCTGCTGGGGCTGAACGTCCGGATGCCCACGCGCATAAGCGTGGAGCGGGACGGCAAGATGGCCTCGCTCTCGGAGCGTATACGCAGCATGGACGGGACGAATTGATCATACTGGATGTGGGCACCAAAGACTATGCCACCGACGTCGTACTCGTAAAGAAGGCCATGTCCCATATGGAGTCGCTGCTCATGACATACAACGGGTACGCACTGGGCGAGCCGTCCTCCAGGTTTGGTTGGACCTTCTTCCAGATGGCCATAAAACCGGATCTGCGGCAGGGCATAGAGTCCCGGTTCGCGGACATGATACGGCGTTACGGGTGGGGCAAGCCCGACGCCAAGTTCGCCAAGTTCATGGGGGACTACCTCAAGGCGCGCGGGTGCGGCGTCGAGGTAAAGCCGGCCTAGACGCGCCTGCCCCGCTTGCCGCCCTTCTTGCGGGTGGTGTCGTGGGGGATGGGGGTGACGTCATCTATGCGGCCTATGCGGAAGGTGCTGCCGGCCGACTCGTCCTCCTCCTTGTTGGATGTGGCCCGGGCCAGCGCCCTGATGGCTGCCTGCGCCCCGGGACCGGGGACCCGGGATCCGACCCCGCCCACGGCCCTGACCCTTATGTGGAACCCGGTGAACCCGCGGGAGCGGGCCACCTCCACCACGGCGTTGGCCGCCTTCATGGCCGCGAACGGGGAGGACTCGTACCTGTCGGCGTTGGAGTGCATGCCGCCGGAGCTGATGGCGATGGTCTCGGCCCCCGTGAGGTCGGTCAGGTGGATTATAGTATTGTTGAAGCTGCTGAAGATATGTGCTATCCCCCACTTCTCGGGCTTCTCCTGCGCGACAGGCTCTCCGTCGCCAAAGTTCTCGTCCTTCTTGCGGCTGGCCAGCATCGCCTCTATGCGCTCGCGCACCTCCGGGGATATCTCCGGGATCTTGGATATGGTGTCACCGGGTTCGGGCGTCTCCGGCATCTCTGAACCCTCGGCCTCCGGCGCATCGGCCGCGTCTACTTCAGTATCGACACCGGGTTTGGCGGCCTCCTCGCCGGGGTCTTTGGCGGCCGGCTCTGAGCTCTCCGCCTCCGGCGCGGCCACGCCCTCACTTATTGTGTCCTGCGGGGTCTCATCCTCCGCTGTATCTGCGCCCCGTTGGGTGTCCTCGACACTATCTGGCGCGCCGTCCGCCTCCTGCCCCTCCTCTGGCGCCGGATCTTTGGGCGCGGAGTCGGCGGACTGGTCTGCGGGCAACGGGAGCGGTGGCTTGTGCGGGTTTAAAATACATTGGGAATATGTGTCCTGTGATGTATACGATCAAGGCGGAGGTGACCCCGCGTCTCCTGTCCTGGGCGCGCCGGCGGCGGGGTGTGGGCACGCCCGGCATTGCAAAAAAACTAGGCGTGTCGCCCCAGACCGTGGCCGACTGGGAACGCGGGGACAAGATGCCAACCTTCCGGCAGGCCCAGAGATTTGCCCGGGCGCTTTACGTCCCATTTGGATACCTGTATCTTCGGGAACCCCCGTCGAGAAGATGCCGCTTGCCGACTTTCGGGCCGCAAGACAGGGTAGACCAGAGGCCAGTCCCGACCTCCCTGACCTGCCCAACGACACCTTGGCAAGCAGCAGTGGCTCAGGGGGCACAGGGAGTCCGAGGGGGCGGACTATCTTCCATTCGTCGGCCGTTTTGGTACCGGGGACTCGGAGACGGCGGTGGCCGGCGACATACGGGCCACGCTTGATATCGACGGCGCCAGACGGCGGGCCTCCGGCTGGGGGAGATTACTGCGGGAAACAGATGCCCACATATGACAACAGATGGCAAGCCGTGCCAGTACACATAGTCGGGGACCATCTGATCCGGTCACTCTTGCGTCAGCCCGTGCTTGAGATTGAGCGGATCTTAGAGTCTACCACTACGCTCCTGTTTGACGGGAGGATCCGGTGAGGTGAAACGCCACGGCCGGACAGACTCACAGGAAGCGAAGCATAAATGATAGTCCCGGGTTTGTAAATCCGTGCATAAGGCGACATCCATCTCTGACGCACATGCCCGTTGGCATCGGGAGGTTCCTGGCGCACGTTGGCTTAAGGCAGACCTGCACACACACGCGACAACATGCCATGCGGGTGGCGGGGGAGGTGCGCCCGACGGCGCCGGCATGCACGCGCAGCCTCCCGCAACCGTATCGGAGTGCTCCCGCCGGTTCCTGCAGGGCGCAGTCAGCAGCGGCGTGCATGTGCTTGGCATCGTGCCCCCCAGTCCGGCATTGAAGACCCGCACGATGCCATCGGCGCCGTCTGGCACATAGTGGACGAGTGGACCACCGGCACAGACCGCCTGGGGCGCCCGTTTCGGGACACGATATATGCAGTCTTTCCCGGCTTTGAGTTGCTGTCCCACGACGGACCGGGCGGGTTGCGCCTGCTGTTTCTATTTGATACTGAGATCGGCCGCAGTAAATTCACTAAGGCACTAGATCTGGCAATGGGTGGCGTGTCTCCACGCTCCGACGGAAACCCCAGAATGTCAGATCTGACTGCCGCAGAGGCGTTCGACTGCCTAGATGCGCTTCGTGAAGACGAGTGTGCCGGTGCCCCGGGCGGCAGCCCGCCCTGGAGCTATCTGGTTCTGGCGCCCCGGGCAGAGAGTGAAAATGGGGTGTTTGGGGCACTGAAGGGGCAGGTACTGGAACGGTTCCCACATGCCGGTGTTGTGGGCATTGGGCTTGGACGCGACAGACTGCCCGAGGACGCCATTGACGGCAGGGAATGGCTGCCGGGATTGATGGCAGAACACAACCAGTCGTTCTTTCATGCTTCCGGCGCTTACACAGCTGACGAGATAGGGCGCCGCTACACGTGGATGAAGATCGCCAGTCCCAGATTAATGGCACTGCGCCAGGCCTTCATCGCCGGCCACTCCCGCATGAGATTCGGGTATGAACGCGGCCGCAATGGCGTCCTCTCCGAAACTTCAAGCACCCCAGACGCGCTGGCAGACAGGCGGCCGTGGCTGAGATCCGTCACAGTATCGGGCGGGGCCTCGTTTTTTGGATCTGATGCCAACCATGAAAGGCGTACACGCTTTGATTTCAGCCCGGACATCACCTGCATCATAGGCGGCAGCATGACCGGCAAGAGTACGCTCCTTGACGGCCTGAGGGTGCACACCGGGGCCCCACTGCCGCGGGACCGTGGCCTCATGGGACAGGTCGAGGCGCGCGGCAGGGAACGCTTTCTTGCCGGGTCTCCGGAGGTTGTTCTGGACTGCCGTAACGTGGACGCGACGGCGCCGCTGCGTGAGCAGTTGCCCGCCGTCTTCTATACCCAGTCTGAGCTGCAGCGACTGACCGAGGAGGCGAAGATGATTGAGATTCTGTCGGGGCTTGCCGCATCCAAGAAGGATGACATAGTCAAACTCGAGGAAGCCTTGGGCAGGCTGGACGGGGCCCTGATCAAGGATGCGAGTAGATTCGGGGAGATCCGTGACAGGCTCGCCGACGCCGAACAGGCCCATGAGCGAAGCAGGTCGGCAGCGGAGCAGATTGCCGCCTTCTCGCAGGCGGGCATAGGGGATCTCGTCGGGGCGTCTGCAGAGGCGCACCGGTGGCAGGATCTGGCGGAGGCCACCGGCAGGCTACAGAGTGAGATAGCGGGCTTGGCAAGATCAGTAGAGGAGGTGGATGTGTCCGACACCAGTGGACGTGCGGCCGAGGCACTGCGGGGCGCAGGCCGAAGCGGGGCGGATTTGGGCGCTGTCTGGAGCCGCGTACAAGACCTACTGCACTCCGCCGAGGCCGAAGCGGGAGCCGCCAATGTCGCCATCCGGTCTGCAGCCGATGCCCTGGAGGCGCACAGGGCAGATGCCCGAGTTCAAGTTGACCGTCGATTGGCAGACCTCGGACACGACGGTTCCAGAATAAACCATCTCCAGACTCTAAATGCGCAGGCATCGCTGTCTGAAAGCTATAGGGCAAACCTTGAGCACGTACGCAGCGAGATGGAAGAGGCCGATGCGTCATTCACGCGTCGGCTTGCAGAGCGCAGGAATCTTGTGACGCAGCAGCGAAGGGTGCTTGATCAAGTGATCGAGACCGTATTCCAGCGTTTTGGAGGACGGATAAAAGTACGCCGAATCAATGACGGAGACACGGAGTCCTTGGGTGGCTTCATCAGGGGCATTGGCCAGAGGGGAATCACAAGATGGTGGAATGATCTGGCAGGCGAGCGGCGGCCTACGCCAGACGTACTGCTTGAGAAGGCGGAGGCCGAACGCCTGGCTGACATCGGGATGAGCGGCGCTGTGGGGGCGTCGTTTCTTGCCCAACTCACCCCATCCAGGCGGCGCGAGATGGCGGCACTCCGCTGCAGGGATGTTTACCGACTTGAATTCAGGATGGACGACGGAACCTACCGCCAGCTGGCGGATCTCTCCGGCGGACAGCGGGTGAGCCTCCTGCTCTCATTGCTCTTGGAGACTGACGACGAACGCCCGTTGATCATTGATCAGCCGGAAGACGAACTGGACAATCGGTTCCTGTTCGAGACGCTGCTACCCGCGCTGAGAAGGCTGAAGGGTCGAAGGCAGGTAATACTGGCCACGCACAATGCAAACATCGTGGTCAACGGCGATGCAGATCAGGTGATACATCTGGAGGCCACGGCAAACCGCGGATGGGTGGCCCATTCGGGCGCCATCGACGAGCCAGCCGTCCGGGACGCCATCATCCGCACGGTAGACGGCGGAGAGGTAACAAGTCAGGTCCACCCAGCCGAGCGTGCGTGAATTATGAAGTACCGCATAGTGCAGATCCAAGAGCTTATAGGACAAGCGTGAACTCGGCGACCTGGGGGCGGTCGGCAGGGCCGTATGCGCCTTTGCAAACAGCAGGGGGGGCATTGTAATTCTGGGTGTGAACGATGCACAAAAGATTGTAGGCATCAATATGGCTGCAGAGGAGGTTCAGGAGCGGTTGACGAGGTTTCTCCAGCAGGGCTGCAGCTCGCCGCTATCTGCCCGCTTGGGCTGGCACAAGGATCCGAATGGCGACGTACACTGGATCGAGGTATCGCCGCAGCGCGGATCTGAGCCATTACAGTATGGCGGCCGCGTGTTTGTACGTCGCGGACGAAGCAGCGTCACCCCGACTCCTGTCGAGCTCCAGGAACTCTACAACATATTCGGACACGTACTCACAGAGGAGCGCGTGATACAGGATGCCGGGGCATCTGATGTGGGCACCGATGCCTTCCACAAATTCCTCCAAAGGCAGGGGCTGGACACCGATACCGCGCCGCAGCCCAGCGGTACTGATGACCTTCGCAACCGGCACGTGCTGGCAGACCTGGGCGGAGAGTTGCATCCTACGCTCTATGGGATATTGGCATTCGGGAAGCATCCCCAAAAGCACCCGCAGACCCGCAACTTTGTAGTCGATTGCGTGGCATACGGGGGTGAAGATCGGGCCTCGGACGTCTTGCTGGTTTCCAAGGTTGCAGGGCGCATGGACGAGCTGGTGAAGAGATCGGTCGACTGGTTCTCCAGCTTGGGACGGCTCGAACTGTACCGCGGGCTGATCCGCGAAGCTCGACACCTGCTGCCGTTGAAGGCACTCCGGGAGTCGCTGGTGAATGCGGTGGCGCACAGGGACTATGCGATAACCGGATCCAAGATACTTTTGGAGGTCTTTGCCCAGCATGTGGACGTAACCAGTCCGGGCGGGCTGCCCAACCCCATGAGTGTCGAGAGCGTCCGGGCAGGGGGGCTGCCGAGATCCAGGAACGAGTGGATGGCGCACTACATGGTCGAGATGGGCCTTATGGAGCAGCGGGGCAGGGGGTGGCCCATAATGCGGAAGGAGATGCGCCAGTTCAACGGCACCGAGCCCGACATCACCCAAGGGGAGGATGGCGCGTTCGTCCGGGTGCGGTTTCGTATGGGGGTGCCGGAAAGCAGCGGACTAGATATGGTCTCCGGATAGCCTTTCCGCCTGAAACCAAGCCCCCCCCCCGACGCGGCGACCCCGCCACACGCGTCGCCGCAGGCCATGTCGGTGCAGTCCGGACCGCCGAGCCTCACCATCTGTCTGGCGCCCGCCCCGGGACGGGATTGGTGATGAGCCCGCGGATGCGTGTGTATCTATGCCGTCAATCCCCCGCTGGAGGACTGCGGGGTAGATTCGGGGGGCCGCCGGTATCCCGCCGCTGGCATCGCCCTGCCCGGCGCGGGGGATGCGGCAGTATTGGCGCCGGCCGTCCCGCCGTCGGGGATCAGAACGCCTTCCACCCCTCGTCGAAAAGCCGGGTGCGTCCATCCCTCTCCAGGTACACGCCCTCGCCCTCCTCCACGCGCCCTATGGGCGTCAGGGGAATGCGGGTGTCCCGTATGGCACTGAATATGTCGTTTATGCCCCCCCGCCGCAGCGTAAACACTATCTCGTACTCCTCGCCGCCGTGGTACACCAGGTCGTCGGGATCCAGGCCGTGTTTGGCGGCAAACTCGGCCACGCCGGCGGCGGCCGGGTCGCAGTCCACTATTATGGCGACGCCGCTCCGGGCGGCCATCTCGTTGAGGGTGGTGGAGAGGCCGTCGCTGGAGTCCATGGTGGAGCTGAGGTAGGGCGCTGCCCTGGCGCCAAAGTTCAACCGCGCCCGGGGCTCCATCACTGCCCTGAGGGATCCCCGGGGGCCGGCCACACCGTGCGATACAGCGTACAGCCCGGCGGCGGACAGCCCGAAGGGACCGGTGGCCAGCACCCGGTCTCCGGGGGACGCGCCTCCCCGGGATGGAACGGAGGGGGGCCGCTTCCAGTATCCGGGGCGGTCCGCCGGGGCGTCCCTCCGGGGGAATATTCCCTTGGCCATGCCCATCATGCATACGGTGATGGATATCTCGGCACCCCGGTTGGTGTCTCCGCCCAGCACCTTGAACCCATACGCGTCGGCGGCGTCGGCCAGCCCGGCGGCCATGGCCCCATGCGTCCTGGACGTACAGGACGCCGGGGCCGTGATGGACACCAGCGCCCACCTCGGCCGCACGCCCTTGGCCGCAAAGTCGCTGATGCAGGCCACAGCGGCCTTCCTTGCGGCCTTCCGGGGGGTCATTCCCGGCGGGACGTCGGTGCCGTACACCAGCGTGTCGACCTTTGAGACCAGCAGGCGGTTCCCCATCCGCATAGCCTCTACGTCGTTGCGGGCATCCTCCCCCAGCCCGAACCGCTCCCGGTATATCTGGACTATCTGGTCCTCAGACACGCCCCCGCACCGCCTCGGACATTTGGCTCACCAGCTCCCGGCACCGCACCATGTCGGCCGCCTCGGCGGAGACCCGCACGATATCTTCGGTGTTGGAGGCCCGCACCAGCACCCACGTGTCCTCGTCTATGATGCCCCGCACCCCGTCCGTGCAATCCACCTCCGAGGATATGCGTTCCACGCGCTCCAGCACGCCCGGCAGCGAGGAGGCGCCCCCCCGCACCCTCTCCCGCACTATGGCGCTCCCGGTCACCTCGCGCAGGGCTTGGCGCATGCCCCCGCCGGGAACCATGGAGGCGAGCAGCCCGGCGGCCAGCATGCCGTCCCGGCACCAGTTGAACTCCCCCAGGATGAAGCCGCCGCTGCTCCCCTCGCCGCCGGCCCCGGCGCCGCACCCCTCCATGGCCCCGACCACGTTGGCCTCGCCCACCGGGCACCGGAGCACGGTCCCACCCCGTTCCACGATATACCTCTCCACCAGGACGCTGGTGTCGGCGCTGAGCACAAAGTCACGGTGCCCCCGCTCCATGGCGGCGGCCACCCCCAGCCCCAGGGTGACGTCGGGCTGCTGCACCTCGCCGTCCACAACCAGCACCATCCTGTCCCCGTCCATGTCAAATGCCACGCCCATGTCATACTCTCTTGAGCCGGCAGCCAGCCTCTCCAGCCCACCGGCGGTGGGGTCTGGGCGCGGCACGTCATCGGGTATACTCTCCACCCGGCACCCTATGGCCCGCAGCAGCCGGGGGGCCGTCCCGGCCGCCGCCCCGCCCCCGGCGTCCACCAGCACCGAGGGCTCCCCGTCTATGCGCCCTATGGTGCCGGCCGCCTCCTCCACGTATTCGGATAACGCCACCGTGTGGTAACCGCACGGCGAGGCCCCCCCGCCATTCCCGTCCGATATGCGGCGCATCATGGCATGGTCGGCCCCCCGGCCCCCCGCCACGAACTTTAGCCCGTTCCACGACACGGGGTTGTGCGAGGCGGTCACCGCCACCCCCACCCCGCGCCGGCGGGCCTCAAAGAAGACTGCCGGGGTGGGGGCCACCCCCAAATCCATCACGTCCATGCCGCCGGCGGCCAGAGCCGCGGCCGCCGCTCCGGCCATCGCCTCCCCCGACGGCCTGGTGTCCCGGCCCAGGACGCAGGCGCCCCCCCGCATCATACGGGCAAAGTTGCCGCAGAACCGCGCCACCTCCCGCAGGTCCAACTCCTCGCCGACCACTCCCCTGATCCCCGATATGGTAACCTTCACCACACCGCATCCGGTAAGGCTTTTTATAAACTCCGGGCGGAGGGCGCATCCGTGCCTCGATAGCTCAGCCTGGTAGAGCGAACGCCTCGTAAGCGTTAGGTCGCGGGTTCAAAGCCCGTTCGAGGCTTGCTGCTGTTCCTAGGGGCCGCCCGCCGGTTCCGCCGGTCACCGGATGTCCTCTATGTCCGTCTCCAGCTTCTCGCCCATTCCTCTCCACCACTCGGGAATTCGCTCGCACATTTCAATACTCATTTGGATCGACCTTTATACCTTTGTCGATTCCCGCAGCCTCTTCCGGTATACGATGACGGCGACGGCCACACCGGCGCACGCCAAAAAGACCGGCCACCTGTACTCGCTCCCGACCATCCCTACGAACGCGTAGATGGTGCCCCCTATCGCCGCCAACCCGGCCAGCTCCAGCAGCTTGATCACGGGTATGGTGCGCGCGGGTGGCATATAACCCTGCCACCCCGCCTCCAGAAAATTATCTGGATTGGTACGCCGGCACTCAATCCTGCCACCATATACGGGAGTGCCTGCTCCCCGAACGACCAGTATCCAGATCCGGCCGCCGTACCACTCAGAACTGCCGCGGAGCGGTAGTGCCTTAATCGGATATTTCGCCACTTCCACTATACAATTATACGGCCACCCCGGTAATTCCCCGGTGAACCGCTACCTCTTGGTGATACTTATCATGATGATCGGGGGCATGGTAATAATGGCCACTCAGGGCAGGTGGCTGCCGTTCTATGGGATGATGGGGGGCGCCATAATAGTGATAATGTACTCGGCGTACAGCACCCGCCGGCAATACAAGAGGAAAAGGGAGAGATGAGGGCTACAGTTCCAGTCCGAAGGACTCTGCTATGCTGGAGAATCTGCGGTACGACTCCAGATACTGCCTTCCCTTGGGGGTGATAACGAAGGTGTGCTTGCCGTCGAACTCTATGCGGTTGACCAGTTCCGCACCGGTGAGGTTCTCTAGGAACTTTCCCAGTCTGGAGTGTGACAGGTTTGCCTTGGTCAGCAACGAGGTTGTCCGGATTCCTTCCATGCCCGAGTCTTGGGTGGCGGTCAGCAGATCCGCTATGATCTGCATGCTAGTCCTGTATGTGACCATATTCATGCATCACCGTCTTACTATATAAATTGATGTGGCAGAGTTTTGGTATAGACTCAAGTCCCCAAAGCGGCCAATCCGAATGCCTAGCCGGGCCATAGGTTTATTGATCACAATACCGGCGAACCATGGTGAGCCGCAAGTCAGAGACTGCCCTCCTGCGCGAGGAGTTGGCCAGGCTGGCGGTGGAGAACAGGGACCTGCACAGGATGGTGTCCGGACTCGAGGCCACGTTTGGCGGGAGGGTTGCAGCCCTCGAGGCAGAAAACGACCGGCTGAGACTGGAGATGGCCGAGCGCGACGGGAGGATGGCCAAGTACGAGAACGCCCACGCCCCGCCATCCTCCGGCTCGCTGTACAACGAGAGACGCGCCGCCTTCCG
>JAGWAW010000199.1 GCA_021296165.1 Nitrosopumilaceae archaeon
CGTCTCGTATCCCCGGCTGCGCATCCATTCTGTCAGCATGGCCGCCTGGGTGGACTTGCCGGAGCGGTCCACGCCCTCTATGGTTATGATCATTTTGTGCCCCCTACGGGATCTCCCGCTCCAGCCGGCGGCCGTCCCATACACTCTTCACGAAGAATATGGAGGCGGCCAGTATCCCGGCGGCCACCAGCGGGGATGCCACCTCCGTGTACAGCAGCTCCGGGGCCGGATCCGGCCGGGGGGGCACCTGCGTGGAGGGCAAGTCCGACGGGATGATCCGGGTCAGCTGGTTGGCCTGCTGCTCCACCAGCCACACGCTACCGGCTCCGGAGACGGCAAACTGCGCGAAGGCCCCCTCGGAGGTTATGTTTACGGTCCTCTGGGCGCCGGTCGCCGGGCTGTACACCGATACGGCATCTACCACGTGCTGGGCGACCCATATGTTCCCGTACGTGTCCAGGGCGGATCCGTAGGGCAGGCCCCCGGGTATCTCCAAGGGTATGCTACTGAACTCCTCGGTGAGGGGATCGAACCGGGCCAGCGCCTCGCCGGTGTGCTCGGAGACCCACGCCGTCCCGTCCGCGAAGAGTATGTACTCGGGGCTGGCCATCCCGCCGTCGGGGGCGAAGGTGTCCACATCCCCGGCTTGGGATATCTGCCCTATGAAGCCGCCGCCGCTGGCCGTGAACCACATCGAGCCGTCCGGCCCGGGGGCCAGGGCGAAGGGGAACGAGCCCAGCCCCGTATGGAATGTGGCAAACTCTCCCGTCTCGGTGTCGTACCGCAGTATGGTGTCCTTGGCGGCGGCTGCCACCCATACTTGGTCTTGGGCGCTTATGAACATGAGGCGGTTCTCCACGTCGGCCGGCTCCAGCCGGGGCACCTGTATGGTGGTTATCTCGCCGGTCCCCGGCTCTAGGTATCCTATGAGCTCGGCGGCCGGATCCGTAAACCACACCCGGCCGTCCGGGCCAACGTCCAGAAACAGCGAGACACCTCCCTCGAACCCGAACGCCTCAAAGGTCTCCTGGTTGGTGTCGAACCTCCATACGCGGGGAGCGGAGGGGTCACTGATCCATATGTTATCGCCATCGCGCACGGGGTGCAGCGGCTTTGCCGGGGCGGGAAGCTGGTGGCTATCCATCCGTACCCGCAACGACTCTAGGTCGGCGGCCACCGGCAGCCGGACCGTCACGGCCTCGTTGGCCCCCGTACCCCTCTGCGACTCCACCTCCAGTATCCACTCCCCGGCGAACCCGAAGGTCACCTCCCCGGAGTACTCGGGGACGCCACCGACAGTCCCCGTATGCCGCAGCTCCACGGGCACGGGGGATATGTTCCGGGCAGGGTTGGAGACCTTGACACGGATGCCGCTCTGGTCCGGCGGCGGGTCGCCGTCCAGCCCGGCGGCCGTCACGTATATGCCGTTGAGGCCGGTGGTGTACGGCTGGACGTCTATGCTGAACTTTGTGTTCCCGGTGAACTCGTGCGGCCTCGCCGGCGCGGACCTCGCCGGCCGGCAGGGTTCCGTTGATCAGCAGCGCCACCACCCCCAGTAGCGCCACGCCCATGGCCAGCTCTGCCCGCAGGCCCCGCCGCAGGCGCCCCCACGCACCCTTCCAGCCTTCCGGCCGCATTATGGAGAGCTGCATGTACCCGCCCATGGCCACCATGCCGGAGGCCAGGGCCAGCTTTGCCATTATCAGGCGGCCGTACACCGACTCCGTTATGGCGGGCAGGTCACTCTCCAGGGTCCACATCAGGAGCGGCCCCGTTACTATCACGATCCCCAGGCATACGGTGAAGACGGCCGAGAAGCGGGGCAGCATGACCGCCACGGCGCGGTCCCGGCCGCCGGCCGCCGACAGGGCTGGCACCAGTATGAGGCACAGGTAGGCCACGCCCCCGATCCACACGGCGGCCACCCAGTTGTGTATGTAGTCCAGCATGACCGCCAGGGGGTCGCCGGTGGCGGCGCCGTGCCCTATCTGGCTGGAGGTCCACAGCAGTATGGCCGCCAAACCGATAATCGCCAGGGTAGTCCTCCCCCCGATGCCCCGCCGCTCGGTGGCGAACCACAGGGCCAGCAGGGCCCCGGTTATGATCATGCGTATGATCCACATCAGGCCGAAGTGCGTCTCCAGCGTCTCCGGCGAGAAGGCCCCCAGCCGCACCGTCTGCACGGCCAGCATCGCTATGTTGGAGGCCAGCACGGCGATCAGCGACGCCCCCATCACGCCCGTCAGCCGGGAACGGTGGGCCGCCGACGCCGCTTCGGCGCCGTCCCCGACTCGGCGCCTGTACCGGTCATTCCACACCAGCAGGGCGGCGATCGCCGAGCCCAGCAGTATGGTCTGTCCCGCCAGCCCGGGGAACCGGGCCGCCGCCTCGGGCAGGTACACCAGCTCCTCGCTGGTATCGTCGGGGCCCTGCTCCAGCACTATGTCCCCCACGGCAAAGACGAAGGTGTCCGGCACCAGGTGTCCGTCCACCCTGGAGAGCACCTTGCTGGCGACGGTGTATACGCCCTCCTCCAGCGGGGGCGTGCTGACCGCAAGCGACGCCTCGCCAATATGGTATGCGGTGTTCCTACCGTCTATCTGGTTGCCCGCGCCGTCGTAGACCTTCAGGGAGCTGAACCGCAGCTCCACCTCCTCTGAGTATCTGACCCAAACCTGCGTGGTCCCCACCTCGCCGTTGACGCCGCCCCCCGGCCAGGTCTCCAGAGTGAAGGGGTGGGCGTGGGCCGCCGGCGCGGCCGCGGCCGTCAACACCAACACCGACACCAGCACCAGCGGCCTCATCTGCCGCCGCTGGCGGCACGCTCCGTTTAAATCCTGTGGGGTGGGGGCGGCTGGGGAAAGAGTGGCCGAGCGGAGACTGATCTCCGCTGGACGGCTGGGCGCAGTTCCCGATAGTCCAATGCTCCAAACAAGATTACAGCATGCGCTCGA
>JAGWAW010000044.1 GCA_021296165.1 Nitrosopumilaceae archaeon
GCAACGGCGCTTGGGAGGTGGCCGCGACGTACCATCCCGATGAGGGCTTGGGGTACCGCGCTCCATAAGAGATTATTGCACAGACCCTTCCCTCCCACAATTAATTTGAAATTTAAAAAGCACGACTGAGATTAGATCAGTATCTGGAACCGGTCTTTGCCGTCCACCCTGTGTTCCAACAACGGCCAATTTACACGCCATCCCTGCTCCCGGGAGAGGCCGTAGCGCGGTCATGTGGTGACCGGCGCGACCATATGGGGAGATCCCCCCCGTACCCCCATGGCAGCTGCCCACGAAACGTCAGGGCACGAGAACTCTGGAATGCTTGCAGACCGAGTGCCAGACACCCTAGCCGGAATTCGGGACGAGTATCACAGTGGAGATCGCAGTGCCGCCGAACTGGAACCTTCGGCCTTGGATTGGCGGAACCGCACGCCAGACGGGGCGTTTTGCATGTCGCGGATTGGGGAGGGCGCCATATCAGACAGGAACCTGATCACCACTCTGGTGATGAAAAACCGGACGTATGGTCCAGAGTGGGACATTTACATGCGGGTGCTAACCAATCTGGACGGGATCATACGACCGCAAGAGGCCGCGCGCCGCGACCATGCTGAGTCCGGATCGGCGGTACGGATTATAAATAGTATGGTACGTTGTATTGAATATGCAGAGCGATGTAATGTATGCTATATCATGGAAAAAAACGTAATATTTATATGAGTATGGTATAATGGAGTATACATGGCGATCCTGCAGGTTTGCGTGGACCGAGTCGAGGTGCATGCACAGAGGCACAACGGCCCGGCCGGACTGGAGTCGGCTCTGGAGTACTCGCGCCGCGCCGCCAACCAGACCCTGGCCAACTGGTTTGGCAGGTTCCGTGTGTTTCGGAACTCTAGGTTTTCGGAGGGGGTGATCCTGGGCGCCCTCCGGGAGGCCAGGTACGTGGCCCTGAACCACTACAGGCAGATGGCAGCCCATCCGGGGTGGACGCCCCGGGTGGGGAGCGGCTTTGTGCTGCTGCCGCGCGGCCACTACTCGGTGGGATGTGTGGACGGCGCCGCATACCTGGACGCCCCCCTGGGGGCCGCCGGCAGTGGAGTGGAGCCATTGCACGCGCGGTTGGAGGGTCCGCCGCCGGCTGCGTACTGCGGGGACATACTGGTGACGCGCGACCGAGTGCTCATTCCGTACCGTCCCCGGTGAGGCGTCCCCGGTCCGCGCAGCGGCACCTATGGCCCGGCGTCGTGGAATATCGAGTATCTTGCAATGGTGACACTCTCCCCGCCCGCCATGCCCCAAACCACCACCGTGTACACACCGGGGCCGTGCTGCCGCAGCGCGCCCGAGATGTCCACGCTGACCTCAAAGTCGCCGCCGTCCACCATCCACTCCAGGGCATCGTACCCCTGCACCTCGTAGCTCGCGGACGGGACGCGCTTGGAGGCCGCCAAGTCGTGAAACTCATGGGCCTCCTGGTATGAGGAGGGGGCGGGCGCGTCCTCCGGCACGTCGTACGGGTCCAGGCAATGCGTGGCAGTCATGGTGTACGTGTCTGCCGTGTAATGGTAGTTGGGTGGGAGCGGGGGGCGCACCAGCACCGCAGGGATCCCTGAGTCATAGCAGTGTGTACGCGCCACCTGTCCTCTTGTCAGCTCGTGCGGTGGCAGGTCATACCGTATCTGGATGCCCAGGTCGTCACTGGACGGGAAGCCGGCACCGTTCTGCGCCGTGCCGGCGAGCGAGAGGATGCCGCCGGATACCTCCGGCGGCTTGGAGAGTGAGACATAGTCGTATTCAAAGTGCTGCACCGCCACGACGTTGTGCATGTCCCAGGCCAGGCCGAGGCTTACGGCCGCGTGGTGCGGGTCCAGTATGTTGTCGCGGTGGCCCGGGCTGTCCATGAAGCCGCGCATTATGTTCTCGACGTAGTCGTGCATGGATATGGCCGCAAACCCGTCGCCGGGCCTGATGCAGTGGTTCAGCCCGGACACGTTCTCGGCGTTGGACTGGTATCCGCCGGCCAGCGAGTACCGCATGTAGGGCTTGAGGCCGTCCAGCCCCCAATGGGAGAAGTAGCAGTTCTCCAGCATGTCGTCGGCGTGAGCCTGCGCCGCGGGGTTGTCCCCCAGTGCGACCGGCCCGAGGCCGGCCCCGGCGCGCTCCGCGTTGATCAGGTCCAGCATGAACGTCTTCTCGGCGCGGTGCTTGGAGGCGAGGGCGGCGGGAAGGCCGGCCCGGTCCGCCTCCTGACCGTCGGCGGTATCGCCAGGCGGGGCGCCCCCTGGCGCCACATCCTGCGGGGGGACGGTCGGCGCGGCGTTGTGCGTGATGCTGATCGTGGCCTTCCTCTCCCAGCCACTCTCTGTAATGGACCAGACGTCATAGCTGGCCGACGCCAGATCCCCCGCCTCGTTCAGCGTAGCGGACTTGAGGGCGCCGCCCGAGTATGACGCGGCCACCCCGCGTATGGCGCCCCGAATGTCTGCGGGGTCGGAGCTCCCCGACTCCAGTACGCTCAGTCCGACCAGCCATACGGCATCGTACGCGGCATAGGCGAAGGCGGCAGGCTCCACGCCCAGCCGCTCTTGTATGTATTCGTCCACCGAGGGGGCGCGATCGCCCGTGTCTAGGCGCAGTCGGAGGGCGGTCAGCTCCACGTCTGCTGCAAACAGGGCCGCCGTCCCCTCAGGGGTGGTGGCGTGGGGCGGTGCAGCGGCCTCGTCGCCGAACCACCGCACGTCGTTCAGTATGTCGTGGGCGGCGGCGGCCCGGAGTACGGGCGCCACCTCGTCAAATGCTGCGATGAGCACCGCGGTCTTGTCGGCGCCGTGCGTCTGCACGACCTCTGAGACCGCGCCGGCCAGCTCCGCTGCGACGGCGGGGAACGCGCCGGATCCGGGGTCGTGCCTGATGCCCTCGTGTACAGCGCCACCCCGGGACTCGAACTCCTCGATGGCCGCGGCCACCAGGCCATCCTCGTATGTGTTCCCCATCCATATGGGAACGGCAGCCTCCATGCCCACGTCTTCCAACAGGGCTCCGAGGGCCCTCCCCTGGAGGGATTCGTCGGGAACGGTCCTGAACGCCGAGTCGCCGGGTATGGCCAGGGCCGAGGCCGTACTGGCAGGCGAGACGGCCACCATGTTGTTGTCGTCCATGTGGGCTAGTATGCTGGAGAGCTGAGCCGAACCGGCCGGGCCCACCAAGATGTCGATGCCGAGGATGTGCAGCCCCCGGACCTTCTCCAGCGCCAGGACCGGGTCGGTCCCCGTATCCACGGATATCCTGCCCAGCCGCCACTCGACACCATCCTCCTCCAGGTATGCGTTGAAGTCTGCCACTGCCAGCTTTATGGCGTGGTTGAGCTGGGAACCCAGCGGGGCGAGTTCTCCGGTGAGGGGGAGAAGCGCCGCGATCCTCACCTCGTCGGGTATCTGGGCGTGAGACTCGCCGCCGTATGCGGCTCCTGACACCGCCATTGCAATCAGGAGGGCGCTCGCCGGCCGCATAGATACAGGCGTGGCCGGGCGAGCGGATAAAACCATTGTTGCACATTTCAGATACGTGCTTGGAATGGGCGCCTGCCGGCTTTTCCCGGCGTGTTTGGCGTGGCCCGCATGACCCGGCGCTCCACACGGCCATACGGTGCCTGGCATGTCTGCAAAAGCCGCCCAGGCCAGTACCGCAAAACCACTCCAGGGCGCCTTCTGGAGTGCCGCCTAGCCTGAACGCGTTCCGCTGAACCCGACCAAAAGGCTATAACAATTCCGGCGTACGGCAATGGCATGGAGCAGGCACTACTCACATGGGTGCATCTGGTGGCCGCCTCGATATGGGTCGGGGGGGCCATATTCTTGGGGGTGGTGCTCTCGCCGGCCCTGCGGTCGGCCATGCCCGACGTGGAGGCGCGGATGCGCCTCATCATTATGGTGGGGAGGCGCTTCAACAAGATAGCGGTACCGTCGCTGGCGGTCCTGATGGCCACGGGCCTGTACAGCTCGCACGCCCTGCTGGTCAACTATCATCTGTTGGGGGCGTCCAGCTACGGCACCTATCTGGCGGTCAAGATGGCCCTGGTGGTGCTGCTGGTGGCGGTGTATGCGGTACATGTACGGATAATCCGAAAGGATGTGGAGGAGCGCATAGTGGCCGGGACGATGCCCCAGGCGGAGCTCCGGAGCCTGAGGCGGAGGGTGATAATACTGGGCGAGATCACTGTGGTACTCTCGGTGGCCATCCTCTTCTTTGCGGCGCTGATGGACGCGGGGGTCTAGGGCATACTATGTGGCCGCGCCCCGGATCCTCACCTGGATGCCGTTCCCGGTCCGGGAGATGCCGTACCGGCAGCCGGTTATGGTGGAGGACACGTACAGGGTGGTCTCCAGGTGTTTGGTGAGGCGCCCCGTCTCAAAGACGCTGAGGCCCCCGGCCACGCTGGCCGGCACCACCAACATGTCGGCCAGGTTCTCGTCTATGCTGGCGCACCCCAGCAGGCGTCCGGCCACCCCGCCAAAGCCGTTCCCGTACAGGGCGTCGGCCCCCGCCGCAAAGCCCCGGCCGGTGCGGTACGCCAGGATGGCGGCCCCCGGGCCCGTGGACTCCTGGTCGGACACCTCCAGGGTGCAGGCGTGCCCGGCCCGCTCCAGCTCCCCGGCTATGGATTCCGCATCTTCTGCGGCGTCCACCCCGTGTTGGGTGCAGAGCACCGATATCCCACCGGACGGGCACGCGGTCAGCTCGGCGGGGGCCAGGCGCCCCCGCCCGACCCTGGCCCTGATCCGCCCCCCGCCCCGGGGATAGTACCCCCGCCTCTGCACCTCCACATTCAGGCGGGCGCCCATCCCCCCGTAGGCGGCGCCCATCACCAGCCGGGCGTAGTCGGCGGTGGGGGCCCACCGGACGTCGGTGCCGCCCGTTACAGTCAGGTCCAGCCTGGCCCCCGAGGCCCAGGCCGCCGGGACGGCAGCCTGCAGCACCAGCGGGACGCTCCCGGCGGTGCCCACGTCCGCCGTTATGGTGCTGTCCCGCATGGTGCCCGGCCGAAACTCCAGCGTGTCGGATCCCACCCTGTCCCCCCTCATGGTCCCGCCGCACATCTGCTGCAGTATGCGGGTGGCCGCCACGTGCTGGGGCCTCAGCCCAGGCACGCGCCGGTTGTGCCGTATATGGCGCACCGAGACGGGCCGGCCGGTTATGCATGAGAGGGCCAGTGCGGTGCGGACGGTCTGGCCCCCGCCCTCGCCCCGGGATCCGTCCACCGCTATATGGTCCATGCCCACACCCCGCCGGAATACACGGTTTTTAATGGCGCCGCCCCCCGCCCGGCGCGTTGGCGTACGACAGGGCTCTGCTCGTGGGAAGGTTCCAGCCGTTCCACCGGGGGCACCTGCACGCCGTCAGGTATGCCCTGGATGCGGCCGACCGGCTGCTCCTGGGCATAGGCAGCTCGAACCGCTCCCGGGAGCCGGAGAACCCCTTTACGGCCGCCGAGCGCCGCTCCATGGTACTGGACTCTTTGGACGCGGAGGCGCGGCGGCGCGTCGCCATACATGACATCCCCGACGTGCAGAACCATGTCCGGTGGATTGGGATGATACGCGAGACCCTGCCGGGCTTTGATGCGGTGTTCACTAACGACAAGATCACTACCCGCCTGTACCGGCGGGAGGGCATGCCGGTCCGCCCCATACCGTTCTTGGACCGGCCGTCCCTCTCGGGAACGGCCGTCCGCGGCAGGATGTCGGCGGGCCTCCCTTGGGAGGATCTGGTGCCGGCCGGGACGGCTCGTACCGTGCGGCGCGTAGCGGGAACGGGGTGGCCTTCCGGGGTGGATCCGCCGGGTTCGGGCTCCGCGGCAGGCGGCCCTCGCACGTTATAAATAACGCCGGGCGGCAGGGCGCACATTGGAATATCTGGTCATGCTGCCCGGTCCTACCAACGTCCCCGAGAGGGTGACCCGGGCCATGTACGTGCCCATGATAAACCACCGGAGCGACGACTTTGTGGAGCTGTACGAGCCGTGCGTCGAGAAGACGAAGCAGGTATTCCGCACCGAGGGCGACGCGGTCTGCCTCTCGGCGTCGGGCACCGGGGCCGTAGAGGCCAGCGTAGTGAACCTGGTCAAGAAGGGTGACAAGGTAATCATACCGGTCAACGGCGAGTTCAGCGGCCGGCTGGCACAGATGATAGAGTGGGCCGGCGGCCAGGCCGTACGCGTCACCACGGAGCCGGGCGTCAACGCCACCCTGGACCAGGTGCGCGAGGCATTCGACAACAACCCCGACGTCAAGGCATTCTACTGCGTCTGGAACGAGACCTCCACCGGAACCATGCTGAACTATTTGGACCGCATCAAGGACCTGACGTCCAGGAACGACTCGTTCTACGTAGTGGACGGCGTGTCCATAGTGGGCGGCGAGACGCTGGAGATGGACAAGTGGGGAGTGGACGTGGCGATGACCGGGGCGCAGAAGGCCTTTGCGGCGCCGCCGGGCATATCACCCATATGCGTGGGGGCGCGCGCCAAAAAATACATGATCGACAACCCACCCAGCACCATGTACTTCAACCTCCCACGGTACTTCAAGTACTACGAGGAGTCCAAGCACACGCCGTTCACGCCCTCGCTGCCTCTGCTGTACGCCTACAACGAGGCCATGGACATCATCTTGGAGGAGGGCTTGGACAACCGCATACGGCGGCACCGCACCTGCTCGGCGGCCCTCTACTCGGGGCTGAGCGCCATCGGCCTGACGCCCTTTGCCCGGGAGGACTCCCGCTCCACGGTGGTCATAGCCCTCAACTACCTGCCTGGGCTGGAGGACAGGACCTTCCGCAATACGCTCTCCGGAAAGTTCCGCGTCCTGATAGCCGGCGGCTTCGGACACCTGAAGGGCAAGGTCTTCCGGGTGGGCTGCATGGGTGAGGTGGGCCGGTACCACGTCATGAGGACCATATCTGCCATATCCTCCACGTTGGCCCTCATGGGGTACGACACCGATCCCCAGGCGGGCCTCAAGGCTGCCGAGCAGAGGCTGTCGGACCTCTGATGCGGCGGGTGCCGCGGCGCCCCTTTGTACGATTGCGCGCTAACAAACGTCCCGGAAGCCGCCGCAGATTCGCTTAATTTATATAAGTGTCTCTATGCAACGGATCAATGGTAGGTCATGATGGCGATAAGCGTGTCTGTTCGCGGTGTCGCGGCAGCCTGATCACCGACAACGACTCCGGCGAGGTGTTCTGCTCGGCGTGTGGCAACGTCATGACAGAGAAGATGCAGGAGTCCGGACCCGAATGGCGCTCATTCACCCAGGACGAGCACGGGGACCGAGCCCGGGTGGGTGCTCCCACATCCTTGGCCATGCACGACATGGGCCTCGCCACGGTAATCAACCCCGCCAACCGGGACGCCACCGGGAGGCCCTTGGCCGCGTCCATGAAGAGCACCATAGAGAGGCTGCGCACGTGGGACAACCGCAGCCAGGTGCACGAGCCGGTAGACAGGAACTTTAGGCAGGCCTTCGGCGAGCTGAACCGCCTCAAGGACAAACTGGCGCTGTCGGAGGCCGTCATAGAGAAGGCCGCCTCGATATACCGCCGGGCCTTGGACAAGGGACTGGTCCGGGGGCGCTCCATATCGGCTCTGATGGCCTCGGCCCTGTACGCGGCGTGCCGGGACACCGGGACGGCGCGCAACCTCAAGGACGTGGAGACGGCCGCCAACATCAAGAAGAAGGACATAGCCAGGTGCTACCGATTGCTGGTGAAGGAGCTGGACCTGCGGATGCCGGTGACTGACTCGATACAGTGCGTATCCCGTATAGCCAGCCACATAGGTATAACGGAGAAGACCAAGCGGCACGCCGCCGACGTCCTCAAGGAGGCCCAAGCCAACGAGATATCGGCGGGGAAGGACCCGATGGGGCTGGCCGCGGCGGCCATATACTTGGCGTGCGTGAAGTTCGAGGAGAGCAAGACCCAGAGGGACATAGCCGAGGCTGCCAACGTCACCGAAGTCACCATACGCAACCGCTACAAGGGCCTAAAGGAGTCCCTGAACATCTGAGCGCCGGGGCTATTCGCCGCGCCCGCCCAGCGCACCCATCTCGGATACGTCGCCAAAGCTCCTGTACGTCAGCCTTTCGAGGGTCTTTATGACGCTCTTGGCGGCTTGGTATTGGGGCAGGGAAGGCTCGTCCAGCTCCCCGAAGATGCCTATGCCCCGGATGCCGGCGACCTTGGCGTACCCCAGCATGATGCCGTTGAATCCCTGTATCACGGAGTTGCGGGGGCTGGCCGCAAAGCCTGACCGCTTGAGCTGGTCGGCCAGCTCCTCGGTGGTGGCGGTCACCACGGCGCGAGGGGGATCCTGGGGGATCCGGGTGTGGTAGCCGCCCACCGTGTACAGCAGCCGGGCCGAGAACCGGCGGGCCACCTCTACTACGTCCCTGCATGCGGCGTGCAGCTCCGAGCTGTCTCGGGGCTGGCCGCTGCCGCCGCCGAACGTCATAAGCCCGTCGGCGTACCTGTACAGCCACTCCTCGTTCGGCAGGTTGATCACGCCTTTCTGGTCGGTGACGTAGCTGGGATATGTGGTCACCATCTTACGGAAGATCTTGGCCTTGACGGCCCTGTTGACAAAGTCGATCACTATCCCGGCCACGTTGCCCATGTCCGGCATGGCCGCTATCATGATGGGCTTGTCAGTGCGAGGTGGGTAGTCTTCATAGAACTTCACGGGGTGTGTGGGAAGGAGGGGGTTAAAAGGTTCGTTTGATGCCGTGACCGTTTAGGTATCGAGGAATAGCAACCGCTAGACCACCTGCCCCATGTCTAACGGGCGGCCCATGCCAGCAGGTGGAAATACGGGGAGCAGACAACCGGCGGGCGGCTCCATCACCCATCCGCCTCAATATCATGCAGTTTGGAGGCTTGGGGCCTTGTCCAAAAATCTGCGACAAAAAGAGCATAAACCGGACAGCACCCGTCTGTCAAGACCCAACCCTTGTTCAA
>JAGWAW010000045.1:0-7770 GCA_021296165.1 Nitrosopumilaceae archaeon
TGCCATGATCCGAAGTACTGTTTAAGATCCTAGACGCATTTTTTCTACCCATCACCCGGCATTGCGGGAGGAACCGGTCCAGATACCGGCGACATGATTCTCGGATAGCACAGCTCCCCGGCCATATAGAAAAATAGAAAAATGACGGTCCCCCTACTCGTAGGCAGTGTTCGTCTGCGGGCCAGCCACAGGCGACGGTACCGACGGGAACTTGTCCCCTGTCTGCTGCTCGGCCACCGAGGATGCTTCTTGGAGTATGTTGTCTATCTCCTCGCCGGACATCTCTGACTCCAGGCTGAATGAGTCCCCGGCCAGCGAGCCCATCATCAGCCCGTTGAGCGTCTGCGTCATCGAGTTGAGTTCGGAGTCGGCTTCCGGCATGAACCTGCCCAGAGACGTCTTGAGACCCTTCATCGTGGACATGGCCGGACCTATGGCTACCATGGCGTCACCCAGGTCGTGTACCGTGGTCAGCCGTAGCTGTACCTGCTCTAGGGCCATGCGGGCGTTGCTCATCATCTTGGAGACCTTACGGATCTCTGCCAGTTCGTTGGAGAGGATCTTGCTGGTCTGCGTGTCGTGGCTCTTCATGGCGACTACAATCCTCTGGAAGAGTTTGTTGTCGCGTTCGCGCATCTTGTTGAGCATGGCATCCATCTTCGATATCTGCATCTGCAGCTTGTTGACACCTACCTGTATGCGGGGCTTGAGTGGCTCCTCAGGCTTGACGCTTCCCCGGAGTTTCTCGGACATACCCGGCTTCTCTTGCCGAGTCCATGACTTGTCAAAGCTTGTCATGGGAGGAGGTCTATTGATTCGCACTTAATGGGCATGGTGTAGAATGATGCACTACAGATTAAATTTAGTTGACCGTGCTACCGCACGGTGGCCACCATAGCCGTCTTCGACTCGGGGCTGGGCTCACTGGGAGTGGTACGGGCCCTCCGCCGCGTGTCGCGCTGCGACATCATATACTATGCGGACACGGCCAGCCACCCATACGGAACAAAGCCCGTGGCCGAGCTGCGCCGCATCGTATTCGGCACGATACGCGGCCTCCGGGAGAGGTTTGCGCCGGACCTGGTGGTGGTCGGCTCCAACACGCCCACCCTGCTGCTGGAGGGCATGGAGGACCGCTCCACGATGGGGGTGTGGCCCCCCCTGCGCGAGGCCGCCCGCATCGGCCGCGCCGCGACGGTGCTGGCCACCCGCTCCGTGGTCGAGTCGGGCGCGGTGCGCAGGTACGCCGGCTCGCTGGACCTGGACCTGCACATACGGGAGGTGGACGCCTCGGCCCTGGTGAGGATGGCCGAGACCGGCGCGTTCCTGGACGACCCGGAGGGCTGCCGCGGCGTGATACGGGGAGTACTGCGGGACGTGCGGGGGACGTGCGTCCTATCCAGCACGCACCTGCCATTCCTGAGGGGCATGATGGAGTCTGTCCGGCCCGACATGGTATTTCTGGATCCGGCCGACATGGTGGCCGGGCGCGCCGTATCCGCGGCGGGCTCCGGCGGGGGCGGCACCCTGCGGGTGTACGCATCAGGCGGCCACGACATAGAACCGCTGCTGCGCCGGCTGGGGGTGCTCCAAGCGGTCTCTAGGCTGAACCTCGGCGGTAGCCGTGGGTGAAGGTCTTGTCGTACAGCCTGGAGTACTCGTAGGATGAGGGCTGGACCACCTCCCCGATTATTATGGTGGCCGTGCGGGTGATGCGGGCGGCGCGCACCTTCTGCGGTATGTCCTGCAGGGTTCCGGTTACGACGCGCTGGTCGTCCCAGCTGGCCCGGTACACCACGGCGGCCGGCGTCCCGGGCGGGTAGCCGCCGGATACGGCCTCCCGCACGATGCGGTCCAGCAGGTGGACGCTCAGGTACAGCACCATTGTGGCGCCGTGGGAGGCCAGGGCCTCTATGCTCTCCCGCTCCGGCACGTCGGTGCGGGAGCCCATCCTAGTCATTATTATGGTCTGGGTCACGCCGGGCAGGGTGAGCTGGGTGCGCAGGGCGGCGGCCGAGGACAGCATGGCCGTCACCCCCGGTATTATGACACAGGATATGCCCCGCTCCTCCAGGTGGTCGATCTGCTCGCGGACTGCCCCGTATATGGTGGGGTCGCCGTCGTGCAGGCGCACCGTGACCTCGCCCCGCGAGGCGGCCTCGTACAGTATGTCGGTTATCTGCTGACGGACCATCCCCGAGGCGTCGTGGAGGGCCCCCCCGCACATGTCCAGAATGGGCTGCGGTATCAGGGAGCCCGAGTACACCACCGTGCCGGCCTTTTTGATCAGGTTGGCGCCCTTTATGGTTATGAGATCGGGATCCCCCGGCCCACACCCCACAAAATGCACCTCAGGCACGCTTTACCACCAGTATGGAAAAGTATTTGGTGGTCAGGACCCCCCGGTCCACGTCCCCCAGGGTCAGGCGGCGCACTATCTCCTGCTCGGTGCCCAGGTCCTGGCCTATGGCGAAGAGTGAGTCGTCGGGGAACCCGGACTCTTTGAGTATGTCTATGACCTGGTCAAAGTACCTGCCGTCCTTCAGGAACACCATAACGTCGGAGTTGCGGGCTATCTCCCGGACCGAGCTCAGCTCGTAGCACGAGGGTATGATGGAGACCTTCTCGGCGCCCTCCGCTATGCTGACCCCCACCTTGGAGGCGAACGTGAACATCGAGACTATGCCCGGTATTACGGTGATGTCCATGTCAGGATGGCTCCGCTCCAGCTCCCGGTGCATGTATATCCAGGTGCTGTACAGGTAGGGATCCCCCACCGTCACGTACACCACATTGCGGCCGCCGTTCACCTCGCCGGCCATCTGGGCGGCGTTCCGCTTCCATGTGGACTCCAGTATGTCGGGGTCCTTGGTCATCGGGAAGGTCATCTTGATTATATCCTGGCGGGAGCGGTCCAGCAGCGACTCGACGACCGCCAGGGCTATGCTGGGGCGGTCCTCGGCCGAGGCCGGGCACATCACGGTGTCGGCCTCCCGTATGGCCCTCACCGCCTTTACTGTGAGAAGATCCGGGTCCCCCGGTCCCACACCTATGGCCGTCAACCGCGACATGGGGTATGGGGGGCGGCGGCCAATTAAAAATCTAGGCGGATGCACCCACAGATGGTCTGGCCACGCCGGGATGTGCGGGAGAGCGGCGGCGCGCCGGGCCCCCCTGCCGCGCCGCCCACCGTGCATTGCGGATGTCCGGCATCCAGTCCCGTTACACCACCAGCCTTTGCGGGGGAACCCACCGGCGGAATAGTTAACAAGTGGAAATCCAAGGCGCCTGTGGCGATGCACAGGAGCAAAGACGTGCCGGCGGGGGCCGGATACCCCCCACGGTCCGGGAACCAAAAGTGCAGGATGCCGGGGTGGCGCAAAACCCACGCCCCGTTGGCGGGCCGCGGCGAGCCCCCTGGAGGCTCCCAGTGAGGCGCGCACGCAGGACGCCGTCCCGGGGCCAGAACCCCACGGGCAAGGCGGCCGAGATGCACCAGCGCGGGGTGGACCTGTATGAGAAGTGCAGGTACAAGGAGGCGGCGGAGTTGTTCAAACGCGCCCTGGAGATACAGCCGGAGTACGCCGATGCCCACTGGCTGATGGGGCTGACGCTGCTACGCCAAGGGGACGGGAAAGGGGCCGCCGCGCATCTGGATCGGGGCGGAGAGACGTACCCGGCGGATCCGGCCAAGTATGCCGAGATGGGCACCCAGATGATGAATGTCGGAGAGTACGGCAGGGCTGCGGACCTGTACGGGCGGGCAGTCGGGTTGGATCCGGCCAACTCTGTCACCCACAGACTCTGGGGGGAAGCCCTCCACCAGTTGGGTGACGAGGACGGGGCGCTGGACTGCTATAATGCAGCCATACGGGCAGATCCGGCGGATCCCGCCGGGTACCAGTACAAGGGGACCGCCCTGGCCAACGCGGGCAGGGACGCCGAGGCCACGGACTGCTACAAGGCCGCCATACGGCTGGCCCCCGACAGCGCCGAGTCCTACTACCCGATGATAGTTCACCTAGTCAATCAGGACAGAAACATAGCGGCATCCAAAACCATCAGGAAGGCAGTCAGGTTGGGCCCGGACCGCGCCGAGGCATACTGCCGCGCCGGGGAGATGCTGTTGCGCGCCGGGTATGTGTCCATGAGCATCAATCTTCTGGACAGGGCCATCAGGCTGAAACCCGACCACGCCGAGGCCCACCGCGCCAAGAGCTCGGCTCTGCTGGATCTTGGCAAGCACCAGAACGCCCTGGAGTACGCCATCAAGGCCTCAAAGATGGATCCGGGCGACCCCTACTCGTACTACAACGCGGGCACGTCGCTGATGAACATGGGCAGGCACAAGGAGGCCATACCATACCTGGACAAGTCGCTGGAGCTGGACCCCAATCATGCCAGCACGCACAACAACAAGGGGTCGGTCCTGACGGCCATGGGTGACACCCAGGGGGCGCTAGCGTGTTTCAGGAGGACCATAGAGCTGGCCCCCTACCACTCCAACGCGCACTGCAACATTGGCAAGGTGCTGCTGCATATCGGAGAGCGCGGCGGCGACGCCCTCAGGTACCTCATGAGGGCGACGGAGCTGGCCACCGACAACCCCCACACCATGTATGTCGCGGCGCAGGGGATGGCTGCCCTTGGCGAGTATGGCCGGGCGGCGGCCGCCCTCAAGGAGGTCATAAGGCTGGACCCCAACCATCAGGAGGCGGCCCTTCTTCTGGGCATGGTGCGGAGGGTCGGGTCTCGGAGGGGGCGCCGGATGCTCCGGCGCGCCCCAGGCAAGAGCGGTTGGATCCGCATCCGGGACGGCAGCTAGCTGGCCGGGCCGCAGATGGGGCGCCGGCCGCAGGATCCCGTACGGCCTGCCGCGGCCGGGTGGCACGCCACGTACCCGGCAGCCCCAGCCGGACACTGCCCTTTTCGTCCTGTCCAGCGTCGGCGAGTACCGCACCCAAGACGCGTTCCCTGCCCGGCACCGGCAAGACGCTGCCTATGCCGACGCCGAGACTATGGTGACGGGGTTGCGGGCCAGCATCATGGTGCCGGTGCTGGTGCGGCGGCTCTTGAGTATTGTGACCTGCACTATATCGGCATCCTTGAGGTTGCACCCCTCCATGGTACGCAGCACGTCGGCGAGCGTCTCAATGAGTATGGTCCCTATCACGATGCGGCCGCCGGACCGCAGTCGGCGCGAGCACATCCGCAGTATCTCGGCGGTCTCGCCGCCGGTCCCCCCCACTATTACGGAGTCGGGCTCCGGCAGCGTCGGTATCACGTCGCGCGCCTCGCCCAGAAACGTGCGTATGTTGGACAGCCCGAACCGGGCGGCGTTCCGTTCGGTCAGTTTGATGGCCACAGGATCTCGGTCCACGGCCAGCACCACTCCCTCCTCCCCGGCCTGCATGGCCGCCTCCACCGAGACGGATCCGCTGCCGCACCCTATGTCGTATATGGTGTCACCGGCTGACAGCCGGGCCTTGGATATCTGTATGGCCCTTATCTCCTCCTTGGTGATGGGCACACCCTCGGCCCTCTCGAAGAGGCCGTCGGGTATTCCGGGGGTCCTGTACCGCCACACGGCGCATACCAGGCCGGGGCCGGTTAAAAGCTTGAGTTCTGACCTTTCCGTTCCAGCATGTGCTTTATCTGGGCGTCGCAGGAGTCCACCTTGTGCACCACCATGGCCTCGGGGGTGCGCGGCACCACCGGGGAGCCGTGCTCCATCTCCCCGTGATGGCTCAGGATTACGTGTATCAGGTGGCGTTCGGTCTCCGGGTCGAACCCGTCCCCCGACTCCCTCACGCCGGATATCCGCTCCTGCACCATCATCACCCCCATGGATATGTGTCCCAGGTAGTCGCCGTCGGCGGTGTACCTGATGCTCATCCCCACCTCGTACTGGCGCATCTTGCCCACGTCATGAAGCAGACACCCGGCCACCAGCATGTCGGTGTCCAGATCCCCCTCGTAGTTGCGCGCGACGGCCAGGGCCAGTTCCACCATGTTCAGGGAGTGCTGTATGAGCCCCCCACGTACCCGTGGTGGTATGACTTGGCGGCCGGACAGGCGGCATACATGTCCAAGAACGGCTCGTCGCCGAAGATCGAGTCCAAGAGTGTCCGGATCTGGGGATTCTTCACCGACCGAATATGATCCAGGAGCCTCGACTTGAGCCCGGCAATGTCCACCTGGGCGGTCGGCACCATGTCCTCCCGCTCGTACTGGCCGGTCTTCTCTATGAGGCCGCCGCCGGCGTTGACCGTTATCTGAAGCTGGTCCCGATATATGGTGGCCGCCCCCTGCACCCGCACCACGTCCCCTATGCCGAACGACTCAAAGACGGCCCGTGTCTCCTCATCTTCCCTCCCCCAGTACACGGCCTGTATGGATCCGGTCCTGTCAGAGAGATCCAAGCCAAACCAGAGTCCCGGCTTGGTGCTGTAGGGGCGGAGGGGCCTCTTGGATTCCACGGCAAAGTGCGTGTCCACCGCGTCGCCATCCGCTATGTCCCCCGCATACGCCGACTTCATGTGGAAGCCGCCGTTCCGGTGGTATTTAGTGTTGGTTGACAAATGCTGTGGACTGGCGCACCGCCCCCAACCTGCCCGACCGTCCGCGCGCCGTTCGGGCGCATGGAAAAATCCATACTCCAAAACTGTCCACTCCGGATACGGCAGGCCGCAGACGCTTCGGGGACCGCCGGTCCGGGGCGGTCGTCTTGCACGTATACTATAGAGATGGCCCTGTAGTACGGCTCCAAAGGTTGAGGGCGGGCGCGGCAGCCAAAGAATTATGCAGCCGCCAGACACAGATGATCGCAACCATGTCTAGAACTTCAAATGTTGATTCTGTTCAAAACGTATCGGGAAGATATCCCGTCGATCCCGCCTCACTATTGTATGAGATATGCTCCGGCCTACGAAAAAGCCCGGTGGAACGTCCGGCGGCCGTGGTCAGATCCGGCTTCGGATATAATCCGGAGCGGAACCGGCGGGCCGCCACGGGTTGTAGCAGTCAAGAGATAGGATCTGTTGACTGACATTATAATTGCCTGGTGTCCGGGCACTGATTTTCACCAAGCCGCAGTACTTTTGGCCGGTTCTGGATACCACAATTAGATCAGCTCCGGGGCGCCCGTTAAATAGCGACCGAGAAGCGGGGTGTCCATGGCCGATGCGGCGCGGGACAAACTCCGGATGGTGGCCGGGGCGCTGGCAGGCTGCGTCGCCCGGTGGCGGGAGGAGGGCGCATGCAGGCAGGGCGGACGGTGTGACATACTGGTCCGCGGGGATGCCATGCTGGCTGCGGCCGTCTCAGAGAGCGGCGATGATGCCGACTCCCGGGCCGCAGCGTATCTGGGGCCGGACATGGCGACGGCCGCCGCCGTCATTGTCCCGGTGGGGTGGAGTGGCGACTCAGGCGTCTCCTATGCCGTCCACCGGGTATCGCCGAAGGGCCGGCGCCGGTTTCCCGACCGTGGCTTCATACGGGGGGGCGTCTGCGACCTGGCCCGCCTGATGCAGGCCATGGCGGCCCCCGGACAGGCGGACGGGGCATATGACGGGGTGGCCATACTGGTGAGGCGTGCAGCCGACAGCATACCCGGGGATGCCATTCCGGCGTCGTGCGGACCCTCCGGACGGCACACCCGCACGATGACGGCGCTCCTGTGGCTGGACGGCATTCTGGCCCTGAGGCGGGAAGGCGGCCCCGACAGGGCCGAGGTCCGCACCATAGTATCGGAGTGGAGGCGCATGTCCA
>JAGWAW010000045.1:7830-17098 GCA_021296165.1 Nitrosopumilaceae archaeon
CACCTGCAGAAGGCCGCCGACATCGTATCGGATGCCGGGCCGGACAGGACCGCGAGGCTGGGCGCCGAGCTCCTTCCCAATATGAGCGCCGACAGGCAGACTGCCGCCGAGTATTATACGCGGGAGGCAGTCGCCGAGCTGCTGGCCGGCCTGGTCATATCCGAGGACGACATTCCCGACTGGAGCGACGGCACCATATTCCAAAAGTATAGGCTGGCGGATCTGGCCTGCGGGACGGGCACGCTGCTGCGGGCCGGCTTTGAGCGCGTGCGGGCACTACACGAGAGCTGCGGCGGCACAGGCGCCACTACAATCCGGCTGCACCGCGACGCGGTGCGCTCGGGCATAACGGGAGTGGACGTATACCCGGCGGCGGCGCACATGGCTGCCTCGTCGCTGGCCGCCGTCATGCCCCAAGAATGGGGCGGGGAGACGGCCATGGGCTGGATGGGGGTGGGCGGTCCGAAGGGATACACCGGATCCATAGAGCTGGCCGCCTCTGATCGAGTTACAGATCCGGACATGGCCGGGCGCATCGCGACGGGTCCGGCTGCGCGCATCCCCGTCTCCATCCCGGACCGGAGCTGCGACTGGATCATGATGAACCCGCCCTACTCCAGAACGCGCATAGGCCGGGCCGCCTTCGACATAGCCGGGCTCTCCGCCCCCGAGAGGTCCAGATGCCAGGATAGATGGGGGGACCTGATCCGCGGCGAGCCGGCACGAAAGACGGCGGGCATGGCGGCCACGTATGTCGTGATAGCCGGGAAAAAGATCAAGCCCGGGGGCCGCATAGGCTTCGTGCTGCCCGTGTCGGCGTCCTCGGTGGAGGCGTGGTCGGACACCCGCGGCTACATAGAGCACAATTTCACCGACATACTGGCGGTGGCCGTCGGCGGGCGCCGCAGCGGGGACTCGCTCTCTGAAGACACCAGCATAGGCGAGATGCTGCTGGTGGCCAAAAAGCTGGAAGAGCCCCGCGCCGCCGCATCCCCCATACACTGCGCCACCCTGCACCGCCACCCCTCCGGGACCGGGGAGGCCGGAGAGGTGGCCCGGGCCATATCATCGGCGCTGGACCGCATGAAAGAGTCGGGCGCCGAGACCTGTCCCATAATTATGGGATCGGAGGCGGGCCACATATACAAACTGGCGCCCGACGGGCGGGGCGCCCCATGGAGCCCGCTGGGCGTCATGGATATGAGGCTGGCCCGCGCCGCCATACACGCGGCAGGGGGACGGTTCTGCCCCCTGGACGGAGATCCGGTGCCGTTCGCGGCAGGGATGTCTCCCATGCGGGAGGTCTTTGGAATAGGCCCCACACACCACACCATAGGACACAGGCCGGGAAACCTTCCCCTGGGCGCCTTTGAGGTTGTGGACGGCCGGGGGCCCGACATGTTCATGTGGACCGCCGCCTCAAAGCGGCAGACCGGCCTGGTAATGGAGCCGACCCACACCGGGAGGGCCGGGAGGGGTACGGACGCCGACCGGGAGAGGATGCGGCTGCAGTCTGGTACGCTGTTCTATACGCGCCGCATAGGATGGAATGGCCAGAGGCTGCTGGCCGCCACCACAGCAAAACCGTGTATGGGCGGAAACGCGTGGACCGTCCTCATGCACGACGATTCCAGGGTGCTGCGGGCCGCGGCGCTCTGGTTCAACTCCACCCTGGGCATGCTGGTGCACTGGACGCGGGGGCAGCGCACCCAGAGGGGCCGCTCCAACACCGAGATGAACGCCCTAAAGGGTATACCGTGCCCCCGGTTCTGCGAGCTGGACGGACACGCGCTGGATGCGGCGTCGGAGGCGTTCGCCACCCTGTCGGAGTGCACCCTGCTGCCCGCCGGCCGCTCATACGAAGACCCGGTCCGGCGCGAGATAGATGGGGCGGTGTGTTCCATGATGGGGCTGCCCGGCGGGGCGCTGGCCGAGATGGATGCCATGCGCGACATATTCTGCCAAGAGCCCACCGTGGGCGGGCGGGGCAGGCGCCGCCGGGCATATTAGGCCGTGCGCAAAAATACACCCCTCCACACTCTATCGGGTGGCCGTCCCCCGCAAAATCGGGGAGGGGTTTGGCCCTCACGACCCTCAAGGCCGCTAGCCGACGTCCGCCCGCTCCGCACATGCCAGACCCGCACTGCCGCGCCGCACCAAAAGCCAACATACGGACCGGGCCGCCGACATCTTGTGGGTGGCGTGCAGCCTCTCCCGGACGGCATAAACATGATACAGCCCTGCAGGATGCCAGACGCAGGCGGTTTTAATAGCGGACGGCGCTCCGCACATACGCGTTGAGCATCAAGCTGCTGGCGCCGGCGTGCGCCATAGTCCTTGCCATGCTGGCGGCCACCGCGTACGGAGTCTCCAACGGGACAGACGCGGCGCCCCCGGCCCCGCATAATGGTACGGCCGCCGAGCTGCCCGCCAACATAACCATAATGGAGACCGACGGAGTACTCCACACCATACCACTGGAGGATATCAGGTACGGCGGCGTGCCGAAGGACGGCATCCCATCCATAGACGCGCCCGTATTCAGGAACGCCACCGATGCCCCGTTCATGGACGACGCCGACGTGGTCATAGGCCTGCGCATAAACGGGGACGCGCGGGCGTACCCGCTCTTCATACTGGTCTGGCACGAAATAGTAAACGATGAGGTCGGCGGCGCCCCGGTGGCCGTCACGTACTGCCCCCTCTGCTACACCAGCCAGGTCTTTGAGAGGGTGCTGGACGGGGAGGCCGTCGAGTTCGGCACCACCGGAAAGCTGTACCAGAGCAACCTGCTCATGTACGACAGGCCCACCGACACCTACTGGAGCCAGGCGCTCGGGACCGCCGTCAAGGGCCCACTGAGCGGGCACATTCTGGCCACGGTACCGCTGGACCTGATGGAGTGGGGGGACTGGAAGAGCACATACCCCGAGACTGTAGTGCTCAGCACCGACACCGGACACTCCCGCGCCTACGGGGTGGACCCCTACGGCTCATACTATACCGATCCCAGGATACTATTCCCCGTGAACCACATCGACGACCGAATGCCCCCCAAGGAGGTGATAGTTGGGATGAAGATCGGCGGCACATACAAGGCCTACAGGCAGGCAGACGTGGAGTCCCGCACTATAATCAACGACAACATGGGCGGCGTCAGCGTGCTGCTGCTGTCCGAGTACGCGGGAAACACGCGCGTCTTTGACCGCGCCCTGGGGAATATGACCCTCACGTTCGCATACAACGGCACCGCCCTCACCGATGCGGAGACCGGCTCGGAGTGGAACTACGAGGGGCTGGCGGTGGCCGGCGAGCTCGCCGGTGAGCAGCTGGCAAGACTCTCCATATGGCCGGGATTCTGGTTTGAGTGGGCCGCGTTCCATCCCGAGACGCTGGTTTACGGCGATGGTCAGGATTAGGCCCGCGTGGCAGGGAATAGTGGCCGGAGCCGCCGTCGTGTCCGTGTATCTGGGGGTTGTTGTGGCCACCACCCCCGCCCTGGACCCCGCGCCGGCCATATCCGCGGCGCTGCAGCTGAACCACATCGTCATAGCCGGCATGGGAGTCGGAGTTGGGCTGCAGGTGTACATCTCGGGGAGGGCCAGGGCCGCGGGCTGCAGGATAGGCTCCAGAAAGACGCTCGGGGGAAACTCGGGGGGCGCCGCGGCCACCTCGTTCTTCTCGTTCTTTTCGCTGGTCCCCTTGGGCTGCTGCGGATGGTGGCTGTATGCGCTGTCCCTGCTTCCCGGCGTGCTGGGCACCGGGGCGACGGCCGTTCTTATCGAGCACAGCCAGACGCTGGCGTACGCGCTGCTCGCGGTGGTCTTCGGGCACGTGGGGGTGGCGGCGTACCGCCTCAGGCGCGAGCGGAGCCCGGTCCCAAAGGGTGCTGCGGGCGTATAGCGTTATAATGTGCCGACGGCACATGCGAATCGTGGCGCTGGCCGGAATCGAACTGAAGTATTTGGTGGGGCGCATATCCGAGGAGACGCAGGAGTACTACGTCAGCAACATATACGGCATAGACAGGGACAGCATACTCTTCAAGCTGCACCACCCCGACAGGGACGACATCCTTTTGGTGGTCTCCACCGCCGGCGTCTGGATCACGTCCGTCCGCATACAGCAGATAGCCGAGAACCGGCTGGTGAGAAGGCTACGCGACAGCCTGCTCCGCATGAGGCTGGAGAAGATAGAGCAGCCGGGGCTGGAGAGGCTGGCGTACCTGACCTTCGGGGGATTCGGGAAGAGGTTCGTACTGGTGGGGGAGTTCTTCGGGGACGGCAACATCATACTGTGCAGCGAGACTGGCAAGGTGCTGGCCCTGCAGCACTCCATAGACGTGAGGCACAGGAGCCTGGCGGTGGGGAGCGAGTACGCGGCGCCCCCCTCGGCGGGGAGGAGCGCCCTGCACATGGACATAGCCGGGTACATGGAACTCAAGGAGTCCCCGATGGCCTGCTCCCGGTGGCTGGGGCGCACCCTGGGCCTGCCCCGCAGGTACGCCGAGGGCATACCCCGCTCGGCCGGCATAGGCCCCAGAACCAGAGGGGATACGATGGACGACGCCCAGATCCGCGCCCTGCACGGGGCCGCCGACCGCATCATAAGCGACGTGATCTCGGGCAACCACTCCCCGGTGATAATGCGGGACCAGGCACCCGAGGCGGCGCCGGTGCGGCTGGCGTCAGAGAATGTCGAGGAGGTGTCCGACTTCATGTCGGGGCTGGACTCGGTGTTCACCCAGAACATACTGGAGAGGGGCCGCCGGACGCGCAGCGGCCAGTCCCTGGACCAGGAGGCGCGGTTGGAGGGGGTGCTGGCCGAGCAGGAGAAGGCCGTCCAGACCGTGCAAGGCAGGGCCGAGGCCATAGGCAGGGTGGCCGACTCCATGTATGCGATGCTCTCCTCGGGGATACTGCGGCTGGACGCCGAGGAGGCCGCCGCGGCCCTAGCCGCGAACGGCGCCTCCCTGGTGCGGGACAAGGGCGTGCCGGCGCTCTCCATACTGGATGAAAAGATCAAGATAAGTCTGGACGCCCCCCTCCAGTCCACCGCGTCGGCGCTGTACGTCGAGTCCAAGAGGCAGGCGGCCGCCATCTCCTCCATACAGGACATGATCTCCAAAACGCAGAGAAAACTCGAAAAGGCCGCCCGGACGGCCCAGGCCCAGCAGGGGACGGTGGCCGCCGCCGAGGTGCGGAAGCGCAACTGGTTTGAGAGGTACAGGTGGTTCTACACCAGCGACGGGGCACTGGCGGTGGGCGGGCGGGACGCCCCCTCCAACTCCGCCGTCGTGAGAAAGCACATGGAGGCGGGGGACCGGGTCTTCCACGCCGAGGTGTACGGGTCGCCCTTCTTCATACTGAAGGGGGGCGGGTCCTCAGCGGCGGCCCTGGAAGAGACGGCCCAGGCCACGGTCTGCTTCAGCAGGGTGTGGCGGGAGGCGATGCACGGGTCCGGCTCCTACTGGGTAGACCCCGACCAGGTGAAGAAGTCTGCGCCCAGCGGCCAGTACCTGCCCAAGGGCTCGTTCACCATAGAGGGCCGGCGCAACTTTGTGCGGGCATCCAGCCTGAAGCTGTGCATGGGCATAATGGAGAGGGACGGGGACACCCTCCTGGTGTGCGGCCCCCCCGACGCGGTGGCAAAACACACCCGCTCGTACGTTACAATAGAGCCGGGCGGCTCGGAGGCGTCGGCGGCGGCCAAGGCGGTGCGCCGCGAGCTTCTGAGCATGGAGGTGGAGGGGGCAGACCTGTACAACATTGACGACTATATCAGGGCCCTGCCCCCCGGAATGAGCCGCATCGCGTCGAGGAGTCATGAAGCCTAGGTATCTGGTGGACGCGATGCTGGGAAACGTGGCCAGAAAGCTCAGGATGCTGGGGTATGATACAGAATACTCGGCGGGCGGCGCCAGCGTGGAGGCGGCCGCGTCCTCGGGCCGCATACTGGTCACCAAAAACTCGACCCTGCTCCGGCGGGCGACCCGGCTGCGCGCCGCTACAGTAACCGGCGACACCGAATACGCCATAATGCGCCGCCTGCTGCGCGGAGATACACCCACCGTATCCGGGGAGAGGGCGCGGTGCACCATGTGCAACGGCGCCACCGAGGAGGTGCCGACGTGCGAGGCGGCAGGCAGGGCGCCACCCGGCATCATACATACGAGATTCTGGGAGTGCGTGTCGTGCGGGCACCTGTACTGGGAGGGTACCCACCTGGACAGAGTGCGGGAGGCCGTACGGGGTTGGACGTAGACGGGAAGCGGCTGCCGGCCGAGGCCCGGGAGGCCGTCCGGGCGCACCTGGCCGGGGAGGGTCGCGCCGGATCCCTCCCCGGATCCAAGTCGGGGGTCTTCGTCACCATAACCGACTCCCGGGGCCTGAGGGGGTGCATCGGGTACGCCGAGCCGGCGCTGCCGCTGCACGAGGCGCTGCGCCTGGCGGCAGTGGCCGCCGCCACCGAGGACCCCCGGTTCGATCCCCTGCGCCTAGAGGAGCTGGATACGGTGCAGTTCGAGGTGACCGTACTGGACGAGCCGGTGCTGATCCGGGCCGGCACCCCCCAGGAGTACATATCATCCATAACACCGGGCCGCAACGGCCTGATGGTGCGGCGCGGCGAGGCGTCGGGGCTGCTGCTGCCGCAGGTCGCCGCCGAGTACGGATGGTCGGCCCGCGAGTTTTTGGAGAACACCTGCCGCAAGGCCGGCCTGGACCCGGACAGCTGGACGCGGCCCGGCACCGACGTGTATAGGTTCGGCGGGCGCGTATTCACCGAACAGGGATAACCGCCCGTTGGAAAATGCGGAGGATGACTGTTTTCCCACGCCTCGGCCACGGTCGCTTGGGTCGGATGTGGTAATTGACTGCCAGAGAGGCGCGCCCTATGGGTTCTAGCGCAGATTACACTAAGCATATAGACGGACCGCTTTCTAGTCCAGGGATGGGCTGCTCGAAAGTAATTAATACGCCTAGATGAGATATACAGTAATGAGACAGAAGACACTTGGACAGCAGGTTAATAACAATAAACCGGTAGACAGTAGCCGCTTGAGGCTCGGCATAACCAACTTCGGCCCCATATCAAGAGGAGTATTGGACTTGAGGCCGCTTACCGTGCTGGTGGGTCCCAATGGCTGCGGCAAGTCGCACGTAGCGACCCTAATACACTCAATAATAAACGCAGAATGTGAGATGTCTAACCTTCTCGTTTTGGATCAAAAAAACACATTTGGTATGAAGAATCTCGTGGAAGAAGCCGGTCGTATAGCAGATGCTCACCAAGCGGGCGCCGATACCGTTAACTCAGACATTTGGATGCTGTATATCGATCATAAATTTCAGGTACTGTTTGAAATGCTATCTGCCAATTTTTCAAGCACTCATACAAATCTAATAAGATTAGGAGAAAAGCGCTTTGAACTTGAGGTGAAATCAGAAATCATCAACGGGAGCATATCTTGTGCGGACGTTATAGATGCAAACCCAACAGAAAAAATACCCCTAATAGTCAATTTTAGCAAGCACGTAAGCGCTCAAGATCTAGACATAAGCAAAATGCTACACGAAGATGGGAACTCTCTGATCCTTGACATTCCTTATTTTTCAAACAAGGCTACAGAAGCATATATGATCATACAATGGCTAATAGCTCCGCTGCATTTTATACAGGCACAATTTGAGCGCTGTATTTATTTTCCTGCTGAAAGGGGAGGATTGACACTAGCATACAAGTCTCTGACGTTGCATTTTTACAGCAGCCTAGGCATGACAAATGCAAATCTCATTGATTCAGAACTGACTAATGTTTCAACACAGTTTTTGGGTTTGCATCTTATGTCTCCTGACCACAAAACTGAATTTGCGTCACTTGTAGAGAGTTTTGAAGAAAACGCGCTACACGGCAACGTTATAGCACAGGAAAATACAACCAAATCTCTGTCACTGGCTTTTAAAAAGGATGGATCTGCCCTCTCTCTTAGCAGGTCAGCCTCATCAGTAAAAGATCTGGCAATATTCCTACTATACCTAAAGCACGTTGCAAAAAAGGGGGAGACTATAATTTTGGAAGAGCCGGAGACGACGCTTCATCCGGACAACCAAATTCTGCTTGCGCGGCTGATTGCAAAACTGGTTAACGTCGGCCTGCGCATTGTGGTAACTACCCATAGTCCGTATTTTCTGGAACAGCTGAGTCATTGCGTGATGGCCGGTTCAAGCCAAGCCGGCAAGGGGTTCCGGGAGTTCGCAGACGATGAAAGATTGAACAAGGATAGCGTGGCGGCATACAGTTTTGAAGAGGACGACGGTGGATACAAGATGGTACCAATCACTGTGGACTATGAGGGCATACCTCAGCATGATTTTGTCAATGCCAGCGAAAAACAGTACAACGAGCTTCTAAAACTGGAACAAGACTGACGGCATGAGAAAAATCCGGGACATATTCCAAGAATATGAAATGGATGGATGCAACGATGACGGCAAGTGTAGCGCCAAGATTCCGGAGTCGTTCTTCTCCCTTTGTGGTGAGGAGATACGAGACGCGCTGAGGGCTAGCAGTAGCGGAAAGCAGAAAGAGATGTGTGATTGTATTATTTTAGATTCTATAGAAAACAGAATAACGCTGGCCGAACTCAAGTCCGGCAAACCAAAAGCCAATATGGTCAAGCATGCAAAGAACCAGCTGAAAGAAGGGATGGTTGTTCTAGCCGAGATGCTGTCGCAGGCGGGCAAGCTGGAGATAGACCTGCAGCTGGTCCTGTTCAGCAAAAAGTTTACGAACAGATCTGCGGTGATGGAGCTGCAAAAACCCATAGAGTATTCCGGACTAAAAACGCGAATAACCAGGGCCGACTGCTGCGCCTACCTACCGGACTCGTATGTGAGGGTAAGGCAGTCTAAACTGCCTAGTGTGTAAGACCTATACCGGAATGAGTAAATTCGTAATGATCTTAATGTATCATGGGGGCCAGGCCCCCAACCCCGGCCCCTCGCGCCGCGGTAGCTGATCGGGCCGCGCATGCCGTCCCGCCAGCATTTCGGCGATTGGCGACATCAAAATGCACGACGGCAGAACCGTATGGCGCCTGGCCGGCTACATAATCAAGCCTGTCTGCCCTCAAATCTATCCAGAGCCATGGCCAGCGTTACCACGAACCTGCCGTTGAGGCCGTAGTGACGGTGGTTGTGCACGAACTGGAACGACTTGACGTAGTATGCCAAGTGCCACTTGCTGACGCCGCGGTGCTTTTTCAGCC
>JAGWAW010000046.1 GCA_021296165.1 Nitrosopumilaceae archaeon
GGCAAACTCATGCCGAGTCCAAACAGTACTCCCAAATTATGATTTATAAGGAGACCGAGGTCAGACGCTGCCCATGGCGAAAGTCTTTGATGTGCCAGCCGACGAGCTGGTGGAGCGGCTGGCGGCCCAACTCCGGGAGGAGGGCATCTCCGAGCCCGAGTGGACGGCCTTCGTAAAGACGGGGGCCCATGCCGACAGGCCGCCGCACCGGAGGGATTGGTGGTATGTGCGGTGCGCCTCAGTGCTCCGCAAGATCTACATGCACGGCCCGGTGGGAATCAACGAGCTCCGCAAGGAGTACGGGGGAGGGAAACCCTCAGGATACGGGGCAGCCCACCACCGGTCGGCCGGCGGCGCCATAATACGCAACGCGGTGCACGGCCTAGAGGGACTGGGCCTAGTGGTCCAAACCAAGGGGGGCCGCGTGGTGACCAGCGCCGGCATGAAGAAGCTGGACAACCTCTCCACCAATATTCTCAAGGAGATGGTACGGGAGAACCCACCGCTCAAGGCGTACCTCTAGGGGAATGAGCGCTACACCCGGGCCCGACGACGAGCAGGTCCGCGAGGTCGCTGCCCAGAGGGAAGCGGTACTGCGCAGGTTGCTCTCCCCGGAGGCGCGCATGCGCCTGGCCAACGTCAGGATGGTGCGCAGCGAGCTGGCCGGGACAGTCGAGAATTATATCATAGGGATGGCCGGCCAAGGGAGGCTGAGCCCCCCCGTCTCCGATGACCAGCTGAAGCAGATACTGCTCTCGCTGCAGCAGCCACGCCGGGGCTTCAAGATGAACCGGATCTGAGCGCGGCGGGGCGCGTCGGAGGTCGGCGCACCAGCGTGAATCCGCATATGGGGGCCATCCTCCTTATGGACTCGGCTATGTCGGCCTTGGGCGTGTCGTCGTGATATGCCAGCTCGGTGTAGAGCCCCCCGCCCACCAGCGCCGCCGTCTCCCGGATCTCGGCGGCCATGCCGTCGCTCCGCCTCAGTATGATGGCCTCCCGGACGTCCACCGTCCTGCCCTGGCCGTACCCGCCGCTCCAGGCCGCCGGCGGTATCTTGCGCTTGCCGTATTCCCTGCCGTCCAGCTCCACCAGCCGCGCGGATCCTCCGCTGGGGATCATGCACACGTCCACCGAGAGCCCCGCCCGCCGCTCCCTCTTGGCCGCGCCGGCGGCCGTCGCTATGGTGTCCAGGCACACGCGATGTGTCTTCTCCCCGGCGAATCCCATCACGTCGGCGACGGCCTCCCGCAGGCCCACTAGGTTGACAAGCAGATGGGTGGACCCCGCCTCGTCATACCTGGTCTTGGCGGCCAAGAACGGATTGAGCCCCCGCCGCGTTATGTCCGCGATGTCCTTCCGCCGCTCCTTGAGGGCGGATATGACCGGGGCTATGCGGACGGACAGCAGGGTCCGGAAGTACCTCTCGTCATGGTCTGCCTTGTAGGCCAGCCGGGGTAGGTTGATGGCCATCGAGTGCAGCTTGATGGTGGTGTCTAGACCGTTGGAGTCGACCACCCCGCCGCCGGCCGCCCGGCCGCCGGCCACGGTTACCATGCCGCCGGCCGCCGACATGGCCGCCAGCTCGTCGGCGAACCGATCGGCTCCATCCTTACCCGGATCCGCCACCACGCGCACGCGGGGGGTCTCGACCGTCAGGGCGTAGTCACGGTAGGCGGCCAGCATGCCCCCGGCCGCCTCCGACTCCAGGGGTATGCGCAGCGCAACGTCCGCCCCGCAGTGGTGTACGAAGGACAGGGCGCGCGCCAGCTCCTCACTGGACATACCCCGCGCAGCGTCGGCCAGCCCGTCCACCACTACCTCCCCGGACGCCTCCCAAGAGACGCGCTCCAAGGCTACGGCCAGGGCCGCGGGCGTCGAGCCGCCCTTGGGGTGCATGCGGGGGGTCTGAGCGTCCCACGACACGGAGCCGTCCAGCATGTCCGGTACCCGCGCGAACAGCGTGTCGGGCACCAGAGACCATCCGGCCGTGTCGCCTATGTGTATGTCCCCGCGCATGTGCATGTCGGCCACATCCTTGGGAAGGGTGTTGGTGAGCAAGTACTCGTTGAGGACGTTCCGGCCGACGGTCATGGCTACTGAGTCAAACCCCACCACGGTGTTGTCGGTGAGCATTTCCTGGACGTCGTAGGCGGGCATGCCCAGCCGGGTCATCCTGTTCCGGTACTCCTCCTGTCCCATCTCCAGCAGGACCGTGTTGACCAGCTCCCGGATGAGCGGTCCACTCAGGTGGTTGGTCTCGTACTTGCGTATGCGGCCCTCCACGTCCCCGGTCACGCGCTGGGCCAGCTCGGTGGGGAGGCGGCCCTCCCGGACCAACGACTGCAGTATCTTGTCGGCGTTGAACTCCTCTATGGACATGTCCGAGGTCCTGACGTACATCTGGCCACTATCCACCACCGAACGCTCCTCCACCTGCTTTACCATGTTCAGTATGAGCTTGCCCAGGTTGGTTATGGTGTACTGCTTCTCGTTCTTGTTGGGGAATACCAGAGCCTGCCTGCGGAGCTGGCGCAGGTGGTAGGCGAACTTGCCGCTCTCGTTCTTTGTGCGGTACCCCACCATGGACTTGAGCTCAGAGTAGGGGAGGGAACCCTTGGCGTTCAGGGCGCGGAGCACGCTCAGCCTCTTGGGGTTGGCTATGGTCTTGAGGATGAGCTGAACACGGGCGGGCATCTCCTTGAGCTCGTCGTCCATCGCACGCGGGATGGCGCGCGGCGTAATTAACGGTTATGGGAAGCGGTTCATCCCGCAAGGGCGAGTGGTTGATCTAAATGGTACGAATCCGACCGCAGTCAGTCCCAAACTTGGGGTGCGCGGGCTGCGGGACGAAGTTTTGGACCGGTTTTTGACAAAGCCCTAACCCAAATGGGGCGGCGCGGGGAGCAAGAGATGGTATCATGGAATGATATGTGTGATATGGGGCGTTTTGGGCATGTCATGTGGCGGCCGCGGCGTTCTGTATGGGCGTCAGCCATATGTCGGTACCCCGTATGTCTATGCCGGCGGCCTTGGCGGACGTCTGGCCGCCTTTCCTCCGTGCGGCTTGATGGCGCGGTGGTGGATTATCACCATGCGGAATATCAGGGCTTCCTCCTTGTTTATGCCGTGGGCGTACCTGAAGTGGTCCGCCATCTCGCCATTGAGCCGCTCCTGTTTGTTGATGTTGCATATGCAGTTCCGGATGTGGATGTCGCGGATGTGGATTGACCTGAGGCCTTTATGGTACGGAACACTTTCTTGAAGGCGATGTGGTGTTGGTCGAGGCCGTCTGTAATGAACACCCGGGGAACCCTGCCCGCCACATCCCGGGCCTTCCGCAGCAGGGGGGCCGCGTCGTACCCTTCCTTGGTGGTCAAGACGTCCCACGCCAGGACGAACCTGGTGGAGAGGTCCATGAGGGCGACGAGCCACCACTCCTTGCCGCGTACGTCTGCCACTTCTCGTCGCAGCCCCACTTGTCCCCCACGCACGGGGGCTTGATGGTTCCCGTATACTGTTTCATGCCCGAATAGTGGAACAGTATTCCCCAGTATCCTGGTTATGGTGTCCACATGTCTGTCCTGATCCGATGAATTATTTAAGATCGTAAAGGCAGATTTCCCGACTTACCATCCACCCTTGCGGGAGGGACCCCGCATGGCTAACTTTATTAGTTGAGCTCATGAATGTACCTTATGGCAACCGACAAGACAAATGCCAATCGTCATGAAATCACTCTGAAGAGCCGGGACTACATAGGAAGCCGAAGGGCGGTAACCGGTTCGTTTGGCACCGAAAAGCCGGCTGGCAGCAGGCCGCGGGCGACCAAAGACTAGAATATCTTGAACTCTTTTTCCAATTTTGCCTTGAGCGAGGGTATGCCGCTCTCGGCCAACAGCTCCGCTTCCACCCTGTCTAGAGCCTCATAGTACCTCTTGGTCTTTGGCGTGACGTCTTCGGCCGGGCCCGCCCTGTCTTCGATATCCCGGATGCTCCGTATGAACGAGTTGTGGTCTTTGATCAACTGGAACGCGTCTTGGGTCTTCTGCTGTATTCCAGTTGGAAGGAAGTTGATCCTACCTGAAAAGACTAGGCTGTCGTAAAAATCGTGGTTCAGCATGCGGTTCATAAAATAGTACTTTTTTCCGTCCTCAAACTCCACCACCATGAAATTATCCGGATGGGATTTCTCGTCCAGCGCGCCCAGCGTGTTGTTCAGCTCGGTGTACAGGTTTCTTGAGGCACGCGTCCGCTCGCTGTTCTCGTTGTGTTTTGTCTTTAGAAAGTAGACGAACGGGGCCAGGGCCACCGTGACGCTGGTTATGAACGGAGCAAGCCTGTCGAACAGACCTTCTTCCAAGGTAAGGTCTATCATGAAAAGGAACAAACCAAGTGCGACGACTAGTATGGCGCCGTATACGATTATTGCTGAATCCAGGTAATAGGCGCGCTTTGTCACCGGTCCGTCATATGCGGGTGCTGCTATATGTATGTCTGTGCAACGGGAACTGCTGCCAGCACGCGCGCCGGGCATAATTCGACTACAAAAACGGCCGGAGACACGATCCGTAATTAGAGACCAAGCGGCACCCTGCGGGGAAGTCCTCCTTTGGTCCCTCAGAGGAACCCGTCCCTCTTCAGCCGGGTGGCCTGGTTGACCAGCCTGTAGTGGCGGACAATTCGGTCTGATCACTTGGCCCACACCAGACGGGACGTGGTGTAGCCTGAGGCCGGTCTGAATCGGAAGGTTTAGATCCTTCCCCGTCCCCCAGGCCACCATACTGCGGCTACGCCGCAATATGGCAGCCGCCGCCGGCAAGAAAGGGAATGGTCGGGAGGCCGTGCGGAAGGGCGCTGCGTTCATGAGTACGACAGGCCTTGAGTAGCTTCCGCGGCCCACAAGAGGGAGAAGGCCGGCAAGACCGAATACGTCCTAGAGGCCCGCATGCGGAAGAAGAGCGAGGGGATACGGCACATGTCCCGGGAGATGTCCATACCATATTCCACCGTGCGCGGCTGGCTGCTCCGTATGCAGGATGTCAAGCTGGAGAGGCGCACAGACAAAAAGTTCCCGGGTAGGAGACCGAAGCAGGGCCGCAGCGTCTGCAAGAACATATCTAGGTGCCATCCGGCCTGCCTAGGACGGAAGTCCAACCATGATTGCCGCCAAAGTGCCGTGTTGCGGCACCAGATTCGCATATTGAGCGGATCTAAATGTCCGCTACTATGGGCATGGCCCTCAGGATCCCTTCCTGCGCACGTCCACTCCGAAGTCGGAGACCGACACGGTGTGGCCACAGGAGGGGCACCGGCCGTCCTCTATCCCGGTGGCGTCCCGGACGGACTTGAGCATACGGGTGGATCCTATCTTCTCAGAGCACTTGCCGCATATTATGTCCACGACCATGCGACGATGCAGTACGCGCGGTATTTACAGCTTTTCTATGAGCAGGCCGCGCCCGTCGTATCCGGTTACACGGGCCCCGGTGCCAACCGGCAGGTCGTCGGGCGTGGCTATGCCGCCCATGAAGCCCGACACGCGGAGGGAGGTGCCGTCTACCGACATCACCACGAAGGCGTAGGGGGTGTACTCCTCGAACCCGGCCGGCGGCACAGTGATTATGGTGTATGTGGCTATGCGCCCCCGCCCGGGTATGGTGCGGTTGGACATCTCCGCCGAGCCGCACTTCATGCAGAAGCGGGCGGTGGAGGAGTGCTCGACGCCGCACTCGGCGCACGTTCTTACCAGTATGTGGCCGTTCTTGGCAGCCTCCATAAACTCACTCTTGGCAGACATGTCACACGCTTTCGAATATGTGAACGGCGCAGCTGGCGCCGGTGGCGCCAAAGTTATGGGTGAGTCCTATGCGGGCATCCTTGACGGTGCGGTCTCCTGCCTGGCCGGTGAGCTGATCGTACACCTCCACCACCTGCCCCACGCCGGTGGCTCCTATGGGGTGCCCCTTGGACTTTAGCCCGCCGGAGGGGTTCACCGATATCTCCGAGTTCAGGGCTGTCCTGCCCTCGCGGACAGCCTCCACGCCCTCACCCTTCCTGAAGAATCCCAAATCCTCGGTGTCCACCACCTCGGCTATGGTAAAGCAGTCGTGCACCTCGGCCAGATCCACGTCCTTTGGCTTGATGCCCGCCATCTTGTAGGCGGCATCGGCGGCAAGCCGGGTGCTGGGGATGGTGGTTATGTGCTCGCGGCCCTGCAGCGCCGCCGGCGAGCCGCCGCGCCCGGACCCGGTGACCCGGATGTAGTCGCCCCCGGTCTTTTTGGCAAACTCCTCGGTACACAGTATGACGGCGCTGGCCCCGTCCGAGAACGGGCAGCAGTCGTACAGCTTCAGGGGGCTGGCCACCACCGCCGAGTTCATCACGTCGTCGACGGTTATCCTCTTTCTGAGGTGGGCCTTGGGGTTGAGCATCCCGTTCTCGTGGTTCTTGACGGCCACCCGGGCGAGGTCCTCCTCGGTGGCGCCGAACTCTGTAAGGTAGGCGCGGGCCATGGACGCGAAGAGCCCCGGAAACGAGGCGCCCGCCGATCCCTCGTGGAAAAAGTCCGAACAGTATGCAAAGTAAGTGGTGGTCCACTCCGTCCCGGTGTGGGTTACCTTCTCGGTACCGGCCACCAGGAGGCAGTCGTAGAACCCGGCGGCCACGTTGGCGTAGGCCTCCCGGAAGGAGACCGACCCGCTGCCGCAGGCAGACTCGATGGACAGGGACGGCCTGTCAGATATTCCCAAACTGCTCATGATGACGGGTCCCAAGTGGACCTGCTTGTCGGCTATGCCAAACACGTTGGAGATGTAGCCGGCCTTGACATCCTGAGGGGATATGCCGGCGCTCCTGATAGCGTCGACCGAGGCCTGCACGGTGATGTCCACGATGCTGTCTTCCAGCTTGCCGTATCGGGTGCTTCCCGCACCCAGAACGCAGACGCTCTCCACGGCGGGTGGGGCCACGGGTCCATATAAAAACCGTTTTTCGGAGTACGGCGCTGAGGCGGCTTACCGGGGAGTTTCATTCCAGTAAAATACCATAAAACTTAGCTTCCCAACCAATTCCGGGGGATGTGGCGCCCCTAGTTCGCAATAAATAGAGGACCCAGCCCCGGTGGGGGAGTTGCAGCACACAACCAAGACGTACGATGTCCGCAGCGGGCGGAACCAGTACCATCTGATCCCATATATCGGCAACAAGTCCGGCTTTGCGCACATATTCGACGAGCTGGTTCCCGATGATGCCGGCTCCGGAGATATAATAGACGTGTTCGGTGGATCCGGAGCCTTTGCGATATACTGCAGTTTCCGGTTCGGCTCGCGCCAAGTGACATACAACGACAACAACCCGGTTATGGTTAATTTCATGGAGTGCGTGCGGGACGGCCCCAGCGACCTTATGGAGCGGTACGAGGAGCACCGGGCCCGCTCCGACAACAAGTATTTCTTGGAGGTGAGAAAGTCGGACATCAGCGGGGGGCTGGAGGGCGCCGGCCGGTTCCTGTACTTGGCAAAAAACGCGTTTAGCGGGAAGATACGCTTCAATGGTTCAGGAAGGTTCAACGCCCCCATGCGAAAGGGCGCCGGCTGCCCCAAGCTGGATAAGGAGCGGCTGCTGGATATCAGCCATTCCATCAGGCACATGAAAATAACCAACCGACCGTTCGAAAGCTGGGGCCGCACTAGAAACGCGTTTATGTATCTTGATCCTCCCTACATGAACAACACCAATGCACACTACAACATGGTGCCGTCCACCGAGAGCTTTGCAAAATTCGTGCATGCCATAACGCCGCACAATCGGGTCATGATATCAGAGCAGAACGAGCCTGCCGACATAGGAATACCGGAATGTTATGCGGTGTACCGCGTGCGACTGCGCCGCTCCCTGCAGTATGTTACACAAAGTGACAGCCGCGAGATCGTAGCCATCAATTATGAGCCTGATGGACACCGCGCCGCGGCGGGGTGATGTCACAGACTGCCCTGAGCGGGTTTCGAAACGAGGACTGGGTAGTGGGCCAATTCAATAGTCATCGCAGCGGCTCGTGCGGCGCAGGATGGCTGGATGCCATGGGGTACCGGCATTTCAGCAGAGTCTGCGCCCAGACCACCCGCAGGATGGGGTTCTTCAACAAGGCCGACGTGCTGGTTTTGGTAGACGACAACGTTGAGTGGATATCGGTCAAAAAATTCATTGCCAGCTTTAACCAGATAGACAAGCGGCGGGTGGGGGTGTTTGCGGAGATTTGGAAGATGCCTGACGCGGTGACCGACTCGCTGAGGATGTATTGCGGGGAAGAAGGGTACAGGCCAAGCGACATTTGCGAGTCTATCTCATCTCTTAGGGATCCAAGACGGTTTTTTATGGACGAATTGCCTAACGGGCAGAAAGAGCAGGCGGTATCATTTCTGAATAAAAAAAAGAAAAAGATCATACGAGACGTTATGGCTGGCCGAGGCAGAGCCGCCGCCCGGTGGATGCTGGCCGTGGAAGAACGCTTGGATGCGCCGCCAAAATCGGCGCTAGTACGCATGGATGATGTGGTACGGCACTACGCGGAGGGCCCTGCCCTCATAACCAGGACGGGAAACCTAAGGCTGGGCAGGATAACCATACAGCGCAAGGGTGGGGATGGCGGGAAAACACGGCGCAAATGCTACAATTCAAGTTCTCACCCCGAGAGCTGTTCGGGATTGACGGGGCGTATGTGTTTGGAGATCCGGACCCCTGACCGCTCCACTGGCGCGGGACATCGGGCTGCGGTTGCGGCGTGCGGCCAAATGCGTCCCAGCGCATGACCCTACGGCCGCTAGTTAATTCCCATGGGTTGTGGGCGGCGTGGAACGGTGTATGGGTGCCCGGCTTCTCCCAAAATGATCCGCATATGTCGGTGCCATATACTTTGGCCCTGTGGCCGTTCCATGTTGCGGAGTCTGAACTGCATGCGCGGGGCGGCTGCGCCAATGTTCGCATTCGGCTCCCGCG
>JAGWAW010000047.1 GCA_021296165.1 Nitrosopumilaceae archaeon
TTTCGATCCATATAGCTTGTCATATTCCTGTGGTGTCCTCTTAGCTGTGCCTAAGCGACATGATTTCCATACACTACAACGGTGTCCCGGCTCGCCAAAAATTAAATATGCGCCGCCGGGACCGTCCGTGGCATGGGAGTCCACAACAACGTGCACATACCCTCCGAGTCTTGGCCCCACTGGACTTGGTATGCGATCGAGTTCGGCATAGTGATGGCCGTCTCCATGCTGGTCTCCCGAGAGATCACCGACTCCATAGAGAGCCTGGGCCCCACCCAGCAGAACTGGGTGTTCTATGGAATAGTGGGGGGAATATTCCTGGCGTGGTACATACTGATCCGGGGCTATGTGCTCAAGAAGAGGATCCTGCAGACCCGCTACTAGGCGCGTAGGTGGTCTTGTCGGGTATGCCCGCATCGGCGAAGGCGGCCATCCTGTTGCGGCACGACTCGCACGTGCCGCAGTGCTCCTCCCCGTCCAGATAGCAGCTCCACGCGCCGTATATGGCGTCACCCAGCGCCTCCAGGCCGCTGCGCAGCAGCATCCCCTTGGATATGCCGTCCATGTACGGGGACCACACCCGGACGCGGCGGCGCACGCCCTGCGCGATGCCGTCCTCCTCGCCCAGATTCAGCGCCCCCTCCAGCGCCTCGGCGAAGGCGGGGCGGCAGTCCGGGTACTGCATGTCGCCGGTGTGGGCGCCGTACGCCACCATCTCCGCCCCGATGGAGTACGCCCAGGCCGCCGCCACCGAGAGGAAGACGGCGTTGCGCACCGGCACCACTATGGAGTACTCAAAGGCGCCCGGCATGGGGGCGCGGGGGTCTGTCAGCACGTTGGAGGCGCCGTACAGCCTCTCCATGAAGCCCACGTCCACGACCCGGTGCTCCCTCATGCCCAGCATCCCGGCGAGCCGCCGGGCGGCGCCGATCTCCGGGCCGGCCCTCTGCCCGTACGAGAAAGTTATGCCGTATATGTCGTAGTTTGAGAGGCGGGCGGCGGTGCACACCGAGTCTATCCCCCCACTGAACACCAGCACGGCCTTCACGGCCATTCCTCCACAGTGCGGGCCCCCTCCGCCGGCCGGCAGGGTATGGTGGTGCAGCCGACGCCGGCGCGCGCAAACCCCTCCCTCATGGCCGCCTGCACCTCCCCGGTGCGGGAGTCGCCGTCCATCAGGGCTATGACCGACGGCCCCGCCCCGCTGATGGTCACGCCCGCCGCCCCAGCCTCGACGGCCAGCCTCTTGATGTCCCCATACCCGGGTATCATGCCCATGCGCGCCGGCTCGGCTATCATATCCCTGACCGACTCGCCCATCAGGCCTATGTCGCCGTCCATCACCCCGGCCACCATGGAGGCCGCCGAGGCCACGTTGGCCGTGACGCTGCCCAGGGGTATGCTCTTGGGGACCGCCCCGCGCGACACCTGGGTCTTGCTCTCGGGGACCTTGGTGTCCGGCACGGCCACGCAGAGGGCCAGCCCCTCGGGCGGCCGCAGGGCCGTCACGCCCAGCGGGTCGGTCCTGACTATCACGAATCCGCCGCACACCGAGGCGGCCACGTTGTCGTAGTGTATGGCGCCGGCGCTGGCCCGCTCCCCGTACCCGGCGTACCTCACCAGGGTTGTGCGGTCCAGCCCCAGGCCGAAGAGCTCGTTGCAGGCGACCGCCGCCGCCGCCGCCGACGCGGCGCTGCTCCCCATGCCGTACCCGGCCGGCACGCCCTTGCGTATGGTGATGTGGACCCCGCCGGTGCCGAAGTCGTCCCGCATGGCCCCGGCCACGATGCCCGCTGTGTTCCTGCCCGGGTCAGACGGCACGCCGCCGTCGGCGGTTATGGTTATGGAGTGACTACCGCTCTCCTCTACGCGTATGGTGTCATGCCGGCCATCCAGCGCCATCCCGAACACGTCAAAGCCGGCGCCCAGATTGGCCGTGGAGGCGGGGGCCTCCACGGTGACAGTCCTCAGTCCTCCACCTCCTCGCCCATGTTGAGTATGCGGCTCAGGGCCGCCTCCAGATCCGCCATCCCGTCGCCGGTGGCGCTCGAGACGGGGATTATCTCCTGCGGGTACTCCTCGTCCATGCCCGCCGCGATCGCCGATATGAGCGAGTACATCCTGCCCGGGGCCTCGGCGGCCGCCTCCTCCAGGGCGGCGGCGGCGTCGGACGCCCACCCCAGTATGCGGTCGGGGGGGGCGGCAGCGATGTCGGACTTGCTCAGCACGTTGACGCAGGGCAGCCCCACCCGGAGCCGGATGGAGGCGGCCAGCAGCGAGACGGAGATGTAGTTGGAGGCGCTGCCCATCATGGCCCCGTCAAAGAGGAAGACGGCCGCCTTGGTGTCGGCCGACATGCCCGAGGCCAGGTACGGCCCGCTGCTCCTGTACGCGAAGAGCTCCACTTGGCCGGGCGTGTCCACCACCAGGTAGTCGGGGTTCACCGCGTCGATCTCGCCCTGTATCTCATCCAGGCGGGCGGCGGTCATGTCGTTGGCCATGACCAGTCCGCCGTTGGGCCCCAACTCGTACCGCCGCATCACCGAGACCACGTCCACGTGGTCCCGGACGTCTATGTCCGGCGCGTACGGGAGCGACTCGGCGCCGGGATCTAGGTTCAGCAGGGCCGGGAACACCCCCTGGTTGTTGTAGTATTGGTGCAGCCGGTGGGCCAGCAGCGACTTGCCAGATCCGGCCGTGCCCAGCACGAATACACACCTCACGGGGGACAGGTCCGCTGCCTTGGCTTATATTTGAACCCGTGAAACCACCGCAGTGAAATGGAGAGTGGTGGCAGTCTTGGCCACCCTGGTACCCATCGGCGTAATCGCGGTGCAGTTTGACATACAGCTGCAGGACCTGCTGGCCATAGGGCTGCTTCCCTTTGTGGCGTCGGTGCTCATAATGATGGCCAAGCTGGGCCTGCAGGGGGCCAAGTTCACCTATATCGCCAAGTCGTACGCGAGCGGGGTGGGCTCGGCCGTCACGCTCTCGGGGGTGCGGGTGGGCGCCGAGTTCATCAAGTTCTCCACCCCGATGTTCATAGGCGCCGAGTTCATCATGATATACTACCTGCACAAGAAGAAGGTGCCCCCCTCCAAGTCGGCCTGGATAGCCTTTGTGGACATAGTCACCGAGGTGCTGGCCGCCGGCATACTCTCCATAGCCGCCGCCGCCTTGGCCCTAGCCGCCGGCTCGTACACTGTGGGGGTGGTGGTGCTGGCCGTCAGCGTGCCCATCACGGCCATCTGGACCGTGCTCTTCTTTCTGTCGGCGAGGAGGGACTTTAGGGTGCCCCGAATGCTCCGCGCCTTGGCGCGCCGGGCGGCCAGGGAGCGGGGTACGCACTATATCGACGAGGCCGACAAGTGGCTGGAGGGCATATGCCGCACCAGCCGGGAGAACGCCGGCTCGGCCAAGTCCTCGCGGGTCTTTGTAAACTCGCTGCTGATGTCGCTGGCCTCCTGGGTGTTGTACGGGATATCGTTCCTGGCCATAGCGGTGGGCGTGGGGTATGCCATTACGGCTTTTGATTCGGTGATGGCGGTGATGGCCGCCAACGCGATAGCCAACCTGCCCGTCACCATAGGGGGCGCGGGGCTGGCGGAGCTGGGCATATTCGGGTATCTAAACGACGCCAACCCCTTCGACTTTTCCCTGCCGGAGGGCGGTGTGGAGTGGAACGCCATAGTGGGCTGGCGCATAGCCACCTATTACATACCGATCGTGATAACGTGGCTGCTGCTGGTGAAGCTGGCCCTGAGCCGCGTGCGCCGCTCCGACGTGTAGGGCCGCGTCTTCCTGATACTCCAGCTCCACATAATCCACATATACGCGGGCAGGGAATGGGCATCTGGTGGACTTTGGGGGCGAGACGGTTCTGGTCACCGGGGCCTCCTCGGGGATAGGCCGCGATGCCGCGCTGGCGTTTGCCAGGCGGGGGGCGGCGCTGGTACTGGTGTCCCGCCGCCGGGACCTCCTCGAATCGCTGCGCGACGCCATACGCGGGGAGGGAGGCCGGGCCGTGGCCATACCCTGTGACGTCTCAGACCGGCCCGCCGTGGATGCGGCGGCCTCCCGCATTCTGGAGTCGGGGTGCCCGGACATACTGGTGAACAACGCCGGCTTTGCCGTGTTCGGGAGCGTACTGGACTCGGACATATCCGACATAGAGTCGCAGATGGCCACCAACTACCTGGGGATGGTGTATGTGACCAAGGCGTTCCTGCCGCACATGGTGGAGCGCCGCTCCGGGCACATAGTGAACGTGGCCTCGGTCGCGGCCAGCTTCGGACTGCCCACGGCGGCAGCATACTGCGCCTCAAAGTCGGCGATGCTGGGGTTCTCCGAGGGCATGCGCCACGAGCTGGCCGGAACGGGGGTGGGCGTGACGGTGGTCAGCCCCATCACTGTGCGCACCGGGTTCTTCGGCGGGGCCGAGGTCCCCGGCTACTCGGTGAGCTCCGGGTCGGTGGCCTCCTGCATACTGCGCGCCGCCCGCTCCCCCCGCGCCGAGATAACCGTCCCGGCGGCGGCGCGCCTGGCCATATGGGCAAAGCACGGCATACCATACCTGGCCGACAGCATAATTGCCAAGGTGTTCGCCCGCAGGGCGCGCCGCTGGGCCGGCGCATGACATCCCCCTACTCCAGCTCCTTCTCCTTCTTGCTCTTCTGCCACCAGTCCAGGTAGTCGTCCTGGATGTCCTGCCTGGTCTTCTCCCGGCGGTTGAGCCGTATCCGTATGTCGGAGACTTGCTCGCGGGTGGCGTACAGTCCGCACCTCTTGCAGATGAAGTGCTTGGTGGCCGCCTCAGACTTCATAGGGAACTCTATCTCGTCGTACAGCCTGTACAGGTCATCCTTGCTCCTGTCCTCCTCGGACGTCTCGGCCTCGTACTTGGCCTGCACCTTCTTTCTCTCCACCGCGGTGCATTCGGGGCAGTTGGGCATCGCCGCTCGGCGCCGGCAAAGTCCATAAAAGCCTACCGAACAGCGGAGAGGAATACTCCCGCGGCTCGGCGGGGGGACCAGAGTCCACGCCGCAATCAACAAATTTTTATCTCAACTGCGGCGGTGTCCGTGTCGTGGTGGGTCGGGCGCTGTTTGCTGTATTCGCTGCCCGGCGCCCGGGTCTGCATGATGAACGGGGCGTCCCGTGCACGTGGACCTGCAGGCCGCCCGCCCGCCCCGGGGATGGCGCTGCACCGCGCATGCCGGAGGCCGCAGGGGCCGCGGACGGGTATGGGAGGGTGCCTGGGCGTCCGGCATCATGGTGTGGGTTATGGCGGCTGCCGCCCCGGCCGTGGAGTTGGGCTTGTTCGTAGAGTCGGCCGCCGCGCCAGACGTGTGGATGTATGCAGGGATGGTGGCCCTGTCGGCGGGCGCATGCGCCGTGGCCTCTATGGTGGGCCTTGCGGGGGGCCTGATCATAACACCAGTCCTGATGCTCTTGGGAATGCCCCCGCCGGTGGCCGCCTCGGCCGGTCTGGCCGCCACCCTCTCCAGCTCGGCCAGCTCGGCGGCAGCCTACGCGCGTCAAAAACGCATAGACTACGCCATGGCGATCAGGCTCGGGGTGCTGGCCACCCCAGGCACCATACTGGGGGCCGTCGTGCTGTCAGACGCCGAGTCGGGAATGTTTGGAATACTGTTTGCCGCGGTGCTTGCCGCGTCCGCCGCCTACATATTCCTCCGATCCAAGATTGGCGGCCACGGCATATCCAACGCGCGCACCGTCATGGTGCTCTCTGCATCGGCCAGCTTCCTTGCGGGCATAATATCCTCGTTCTTCGGAATAGGGGGAGGCGTGATATTCGTGCCGCTCTTGGTGGCGGTGGTGGGCATGAGCATGATGCGCGCCGCGCCCACCTCCATGCTGGCCATGCTGATGACATCGGCCACCGCCATAATCATGCATGCGCTGCTGGGCCACACCGACGCGGTCATGGGGCTGTTGTTTGCGGCAGGAGGGCTGGCCGGGGGACTGGCCGGGGCCCGCATCTCCCTGTTGATGAAGGAGAACCACCTCCGGGCGGTGGCGGCCGTATTCCTGTCCTCGATTGCAGCCAATCTGGTTTGGGACGCCCTTTCGAATAATACACAGTGAGTCGGAGGGGCGCCGGCGATTGGCGGTGCTCGGCTGTAAAGACCAATTAAGCGGCGGCGGGCGCACCTCCTCCGATGCCGGTCCAGTCGTACGTGGTGGCGTTCCCCTCCGCCTTCTCCCGCCGGCACATCACGGCGCTGGCGCGCAACATAAGGCGCGTTTTGAGGGTGCAGAACGAGCCGTATGCCAGCGTCCGCCGCGACGGCGATGTCATACTGGTAGACGCGCACGACCCGGTCTTTGCCTCGGCGGCGGTGGGCCTGCTGTTCGGCGTGGACCGCACCCTGATAGCCCGGAGGGTGGAGAACGACTTTGAGCGGGTGGCCGCCGCCATATCGGAGGTGGGCGGGAACCTGCTGCTGGCCGGCGACCGCTTCCTGGTGAGGGTGGAGGGCCACACCCGGGGGTTCCTGCCCCGGGACGTGGAGATGGCCGCCACATCCTCCATAATAGAGGCCAGGGCCCCGGCGGGGGCGCGCCCGGGGACCGACGAGAACCACGACAAGCTGCTGTACGCGTACCTGACCCGCAAGGGGGCCTACGTCTCGATCTTTGCGGACCGCTGCCTGGGGGGGATGCCCCTGGGGGTGCAGGGCAGGGCCGTGTGCTGCATATTCGACCCGATATCGGCGCTGACGTGCCTGGAGACCATGCGCATGGGCTTTGAGACGGAGGTCGTCCTGTGTTATGCGGCCGAGTCGCAGCGCATACCCCTGGCCAAGATGCTGGACCGGATAATACCCCGGATGGCGCAGAAGCGGGTGGAGGTGGCCGCCGTGCGGATGGCCCCCGGCGGCAGCGGCTTCCTGGAGACGGCGGCCCTGGCCACCGAGATCATGCTGGGGGAAGCGGCAGAGCGGGGCATACGGCACATAGCCCTGCCCGTCTCCCGCACGCTCTTTGCCGGGGATGTGGCCGACCAGCTGGCCGCCCGGGTGCATGGGGCCGGGATGGTTCCGGTGATGCCCCTTCCCGGCGACGACCGGCTGTTCGAGATGCTAGGGGAGCTGAACATGGCCGGATCCCGCGCCGTCCACTCCACAATATCCAGAAAGTATGGGGTGCCGGCGGTGCCCGCCGACCTGCGGTCACAGAGCGTGAGGCGCAGCGAGTTTGCCGTGCGGACCGGACCCAACAACCTGCACGACATACTGGACAGCTACTGGTAACCATGCGAATTTAAACGGCGGACGACCGCGGCGTATCTGATGCCCCGCATAGGCGAGTTCATCTACCCGTGGGGGAACGGCCACTACTCCAGGATGTCGCGCCTGAACGAGGTCCTGGACGGGTACGTGCCCGGCGCCGAGGTGCACTGCTCCAGCAAGGGCGACGTGTACGAGAGGCTGCGGCGGGACCTGCCCGAGGGACTGGCGCACCACATCATGATGCCCACCCCCATAGACGGACGCATGGGGCCGGACGTCCTGAGGTGCATGCTGAATGTGACGCTGCCCGTCTCCGGCAACCCCCCGCTGGTGTCCCAGATAGCCTCGTACCTGCGGGAGGAGAGTAGGCTGTGCGACTCGTGCGGATTTGATGTCATAGTCAGCGACGGCGACATGGGGGTCAACGTGCTGGCCCGCAACCGGGGCATTCCCAGCCTCTTCATCACCAACCAGTTCCGGCCGCGCCTGTGGGCCAGCCGGTTCTACTTTTACCCGGGCCTGGAGTTTGTGTCGCGGCAGATTGCCAAGGCCGCCCGGATACTGGTCGCCGACTCCCCGCCGCCGTACACCATGTGCGAGTTCAACCTGAATCTGACCGCGGAGGCGGCCCGCAAGACCACGTACGTGGGCCACTTTGCCCGCGGCCGGACAGCGGCCCCCTCCCCCCGCTCGGACCTGGAGATGCTGATAGAGGGGTGCGACTTTGGGTACTGGATGAGGACGGGCAGCGCCTCGACCAACGACGGCACGGGGCGCCGGTACGAGGAGGCCTTTGCCCGGATGCCCGACGAGCGGCGCATAGTCTCGCACGCCCGCCGGGACCCCTCCATAGACTCGGTGCTGGGCCGCGACGGGAGGCGGTACTCCATATCTGAGGCCTACGACAAGAAGGTGGACTGGCTACAGATAGATGCGGGGTTTCTGACCGAGCAGGAGAAGGATATGGTGCTGGAGGGCTGCTCCTACGCGGTGGTGAACGGGTCCCACACCGTAATGGGGGAGATAATGGGTGGCAAGAGGCGGCCGATAATAGGCATGCCCGTGTACGACGAGCACACCAACAACCTGAGGTGGGCCGAGCGGAAGGGGCTGGGGATACTGGCGGGGAGCGCGTCCCGGGCGGCCGCGGCGGTGCGCCGCATACGGCGCGATGCCGAATCGTTCCGGGGGGAGCTGGATGTGTTCGCCGAGAACTTTTCGGGGGACGGGGCGCAGAACACCGCCCGGATAGTGGCAGAGACGCTGGAACAAAAGAGATAAGGGAAGGGGACGCGGCGGCCGCCCATCCGGCATGCGGGTCTCTCGACGGGCGAACCGACCGAAAGGAATGAAGATACATGCCGCATGCCGGATTGCGGTATGAGGCGCGGGCTCCGACCCCGAGACGCGATCCACAATCAGATTGCTCGGCGCCGAGTCCGGGCAGCCCGCAGCATGGGAGTGCCAGGGTGTGCTTAGTGATGGCCATAAGGTTTGCAAAAACATGCGAAAACCGGAACGTTTAGATCCCACCCCATCCCCCAGACCCCCATGC
>JAGWAW010000048.1 GCA_021296165.1 Nitrosopumilaceae archaeon
CGTGGTGATGCAATCGTCGTAGAGAATGCGGACTGATGATTCCATCGCAGTCTGGCGGGGAACACAGCACCCGCGTTTGCACGAGAACCGCATCCACAAAGGATTAAGTGGGACCGCACGGGTGTGCTTCGCGTGGACTGGGGACAGGAGAACCGGCTGGCCCGCATAGTGCGGCGCCCCCACAACCGCGCCCTGATGCTGGCAGTAGACCACGGGTACTTTTTGGGGCCCACCGAGAGGTTGGAGGACCCCCGCAGCACCATAGCGCCGCTGCTAAAGTACTGCGACTCGCTCATGCTGACCCGGGGCGTGCTGCGCACATCGGTTCCCTCCTCGACGGGCACTCCCATGGTACTGCGCGTATCGGGGGGCACCAGCATAATAGGCGAGGACCTGTCCCGGGAGGACATCACCGTAAGCATCCGGGATGCCGTCCGGCTGAACGCCACGGCCTTGGCGATGTCCATATTCGTGGGTTCAAAGTACGAGTACCAGACCATAGTCAACTTGGGCAGGCTGGTGAACGAGGCCGAGGAGTGCGGCATGCCGGTGCTGGCGGTCACCGCCGTGGGAAAGGAGATGGCACGCGATGCCCGGTACCTGTCGCTGGCGTGCAGGATGGCCGCCGAGCAAGGGGCCCACATAGTAAAGACGTACTACTGCGAGGACTTTGAGCAGGTGGTGAACTCCTGCCCTGTTCCGGTTATAATAGCGGGCGGCAAGAAGATACCCGAGAGGGACGCGCTGGACCTGACGTACAAGGCGGTGCGGGCCGGCGCCGTAGGCGTAGACATGGGCCGCAACATCTGGCAGTCGGACAACCCGGTGCCGATGATCCGGGCCGTCCGCAGCATAGTGCATGGCAACGCCGATGCCGGATCTGCTTGGGAGATGTACAACCGGCTTGTCTCTGAGTCCACCGGGCCCCGGTCCGAGAGCGGCTGAGCGGGGCGCGGCAGACTGCATTAACAATTGGAGACCCAACACGGCTTGGGCAGCCCGGCGCCTCCCAAGATATCCGGCGTCCTTCCCGGCATATGCGTGCCTGGGTTTGTCGTACCGGGTGGGCTGGCCGTCAGGTCCTTGTTCCAACTATGATCTTTAAACTCACATGACGTGCTGTATGGTCATTTGCTTGCCGGCCACGGCGGCCGTGACTGCCCGCGATGCCGATATACGGCCGAAAGGCAGGGCAATTACGAAACGTCGTCCCTCCGAACGCACATTTTAATTGCCAACGGTGGTGACATCAAAGGATGACAGGCGCGCGTATGGACGGCCTGGTGGTGGCAGAGAGGGTAAAGACCGAGGCCGCCGAGGCCGCCCGGCGACTCCGGGGGAAGGGCATCGTGCCGTGCCTGGCCACCGTACTGGTGGGCGAGGACCCCGCCTCGGCGGTATACGTCCGGAACAAGCACCGGGCATGCGCCGCGGCTGGCGTAGACACGCAGGATCACACCATGGGGATAGGTATATCCCAGCCGGAGCTGGACTCGCTCATAGAGCGGCTCAACGCAGACGGTGCCGTACACGGCATACTGGTGCAGCTCCCACTGCCCAGGCACTTGGACGAGTTTGGCACCATATCCCGCATATCATCGGCCAAGGATGTGGACGGGCTGACCCCGGAGAGCGCCGGCCTGCTGGCGGCCGGCCGCGCCCGGCTGGTGGCGTGTACGCCGTTGGGCATAATGCGCATGATGGACCACTACAACATAGGGCTGGAAGGAAAGCACGTCGTAATAATAAACCGGAGCAGGCTGGTGGGCAAGCCGCTGTACCACCTGATGCTCCAGCGGAATGCCACGGTGACCACATGCCACTCGCGCACCGCCAATCTGGAGGACATATGCCGCTCTGCTGACATCATAGTGACCGGGGTGGGCAACGGCTCATTCGAGCTGACCTCTGGGATGGTGAAGCCGGGCGCCGTGGTGGTGGACGTCGCCATAAACCGCGTTGACGGCAAGCTGCGGGGCGATGCCGACTATGCCAAAGTGCTGGAGGTGGCCTCGTATGTCACGCCGGTCCCGGGGGGCGTGGGGCCCATGACAGTGGCCATGCTGCTGCACAATACGCTGGCGGCGGCCGGCCATGGGTCGTGATCCCGACCGCGACGCACTGCGGCGCGTACTGTTGGCCCGACGTGACAACACCTCCGCCGAGATGCTGGATCTGACCAGCGAGAGGGTGCGCCGCCGGCTGCGCCGCTGGCCCCCGTTGCATGAGGCCGGGTCGATGGGTGTGTACCACTCCATAGGCAGCGAGATCCGCACCGGCGGTATCATGCAGGATATACTGGATTCGGGTAAGACGCTCTTGCTACCTGCCGTGCTTGACGGATCCAACGGCTCCGGGGACGCATACGGCTCCATGGAATTTCGTGTGGTGCGGGACGAGCGGGACCTGGCGCCGGGCCCGTACGGCATCCGGGAGCCCCGGTCCCGGTGCGCCCCAGCGGTTCCGGACGTGGTGCTGGTCCCGGCGGTGGCCGTCACGCCGAACGGCCACCGGCTGGGATACGGGCGGGGGTACTATGACGCGTACCTGAGGACGCGCCCAATCCCGTCAGTGGCCGCGGCTATGGAGAAGCAGGTGGTGAAGAAGATACCGTCCAACCCGCATGACGTGCCGGTGGACTGGGTGGTGACAGAGGGCCGCCTTTTTAGGGCCTAGAGGGCCTTGGCGGCTATGTCACGCCGGCAGTACTTGCCGCTCCATCCTATGCCGTCGGCGGCACGGTACGCCCTCTCGACGGCTTGGCGCAAAGTCCCGCCCAGGGATGTGACGCCCAGCACCCGGCCGCCGCTGGAGAGCAGCTGGCCGTCCCGGCGGGCCGTCCCGGCGTGGAAGACGGTGGTGTGCTCGTCGGTGTGGGGTATGGATATGGGCTGCCCCTTGGGATATGCTCCGGGGTACCCGCGGGCGGCGAGCACCACGCACACGGCGTGCTCCGGCCTCCACCGGGGGGGTGGCATGCTGGCCAGCTTGCCGGAGGCCGCCGCCGCCGCATACTCGTACAGGTCAAAGTCCATGCGCATCACTATGGGCTGGCACTCGGGGTCGCCCATCCGCACGTTGTACTCCAGCACGTAGGGGGTGCCGTCCTGTATCATTATGCCCGCGTACAGGAAGCCGGTTAGGGGGCACCTCTCTTCTTTCATGCCCGACAGGGTGCGGTCGATTATCTCGCTTTGTATCGTGTCGGCCATGTCCGCGTCCACGTGGGGGGCGGGGGAATAGGCCCCCATCCCGCCGGTGTTGGGGCCCTCGTCGTTGTCGTATATGCGCTTGTGGTCTTGGCTGGTGGCCATGGGCGCCGCCACGCGCCCGTCGCACATGGCTATGTACGAGGACTCCACGCCGGACAGGCGTTCCTCTATTACTATGCGCCTGCCGGCCCCGCCGAACCTTTCCTGCTCCATGATGGACCGTATGGCGTCCTTGGCCTCCTGCACGCTACCGCACACCACGACGCCCTTTCCGGCGGCCAGGCCGTCGGCCTTGATCACCACGTCGTAATCCACCGAGTCTACGTACTCGGCGGCCTTGGAGGCATCATCAAAGACTGCCGAGCGGGCGGTCCTAATGCGGTGCCGTCCCATGAACCCCTTGGCCCAGGCCTTGCTGGACTCCAGTCGGGCCGCCGCCTGGGTGGGGCCAAATATGTCCAGCCCCCTTTCTGTAAACGCATCCACGATGCCGGCGGCCAGCGGCGCCTCGGGGCCCACAATGGTGAAGCAGCCGCGCTCGGCGGCAAAGTCGGCCAGTCTGCCGATGTCTTCGGGCTGTATGGGTATGTTGTCGGGCGTGCCGCCGTTGCCCGGCGCCGTGTACACCGTATCCACCATATCGCTCTGCGACACCCTCCAGGCCAGCGCGTGCTCCCGGCCGCCGGATCCCACCACCAGCACGTTTGTCATCGGCGCGGCGCGGCGGGACGGTTCGTATATGTGTGGCGGGGTGAGGGCACCGTCTCATGATCCGGGCCGTGCCGCGGCCGGCGACATTCTCATGCGGCCGTGCCTAGCACCGCCGCCGGACTGGTGCTCCCGGAGGCGCCAGCCGTACAGGATGTCAGCAGTTTGGGGCCTGCCTATCCCGCTTATGGATGCGGTCACACGGAAGGCGTCAAATCCGGCCGCGCCCATGGCCCGGTGTCCCCGTCCCGGAATGCCCCCGCGATACCGGGCAGTATAGTCGGCTGTTTCCACTCCGGGCGGCATCGGTTCCCGTGCCGCTCTGCGGACCTCCGCGTTCCACACGCCGATACATTCTGCGGCGCGCCCCGTCTGGGGCGTACGCCCGGCGGTGCGCCCGCATGTGTTGCGGTTTTCTGTAGTCCTGCAGTCGCCGCGGGATGCCCTCCGCGAACTTGTATCGGCTAGCGAGCCCGCCTCTCAGTTCCAGCCTATTTTGAGCCCGTCCAGAATGCCCCGCCGCAGGGCGAGCGGGACCGCCGGGAGTGTTGCGCGGGCTGTCCAAGCCATTCTCGAATCCACGTATCTCTTGTACATTCCAATACCAAACACAGTTATCCCGCGTATCACCCGTCACGCCAATGGTAATAGCGATGCTGGACGTCAACATAAAGCCTGGCCGCGAAGAGGAGTTCAAGGCATGGGTTGCCGAGTCCAACGATATCATATCCAAGTTCGACGGGTTTGTCTCCCGCCGGCTGCTCCGGGGCTCCGATGGCTCCCTGCGCATGATGGTGGAGTTTGACAGCGAGGAGCAGTTTGCCGCCATGCGCAGCAGCCAGGAGCACCGGTCAGTCCACCGGCAGGCGTCCGAGTTCCGCGAGGATACCCCGGCTCCGGCCATATACCGCGTGGTCGCCGGCTGAGCGGTCATACGCCAGTTCCTTATTTTCACCCAACACGGGACGGGTGGGCCTGCAGCGCCCCGGTAGCCGGCGCCCCGGCCACGCTGCTGTGGCGTTACGTACTCTTCTGCGGCGCCCTGCCTGGACTGGCGCCCGGCCGGAACTGGACGGTGCGGACCATGCGTCACAACGGCGCCGGAGCGGCGGCCCTGAGTTTATATCGAGTCCGGGGGGCGGCGCCCCGTTGGGCGGGGTAGTGATGACATCGTCTGGGATGGCGTGCACGCACGGCGGCTCCACCATACTGCTGGACCCAAAGTCCGCGGCCGGCGATGTCAACTTTGTCTCGCATGCCCACATGGACCACCTGCCTGACCGCGCCGGTGGGGTGGTGTTGGCCTCCGAGAGCACTAGGCAGCTGGCCGCCCTGCGGGGACGCGACTTAGGCGAGTGCGTAAGCCACGTGGACGGCCTCCGCATGTACGACTCCGGCCACATACTGGGCTCCACGGGCCTGCTGGCCGGCGACACGTTCTACACCGGCGACATATGCACCCGGGACCGGGGGTTCCTGAGGGGGGCGCGCGTCCCCAGATGCCGCACCCTGGTGACCGAGTGCACCTTCGGACTGCCCGAGTTCCGGTTTCCTCCGGTCGCCGAGGTGTGCTCCAGGGTCGACGAGCTGGTCTCCATGATGTACGCTAGGGGCGTGCCGGTAATACTGATGGGGTACGAGCTGGGAAAGGCTCAGACGCTCTCGCAGCTCTTCGCCCACTGGGCGCCCATGTACTACCACGACTCGGTCAAGAGAATCAACGACATGCACCGCGCCGCGGGCGTACCGCTCAAGCCGGCTCCGGGCCACACCGAGGCTCAGAAGGCCGGGCTGCTGGACCGCAAGCCCTGGGTGATGATATCCCCCATGATGCCGGCCCGCTCACGTTTCGTAGCGGAGATGAGGCAGTATGGGGCCGTCACCATATCGTTCAGCGGCTGGGCCGCCTCTGGGCGCTTTCCGTACTCGCGCGGGGCAGACCACTTTATGCCGCTCAGCGACCACTGTGACTTTGACGAGCTGGTGGGTATGGTGGAGCGGTCGGGGGCAGAGCAGGTGTACACGATACACGGGTTCGTCTCCGAGTTCGCCGAGCACCTGCGGGGTCTGGGCATCAGCGCCCGGCCCTTGGAGCCTGCAGGCCCGGCTGGGTGACGAAGCGGGTGCACTGGCAGTTCCCATACAGGCACGTCTTGGTGTTCATGATGTGGTCGTGGTTCATGTGGCCGCACGTATGGCACGTCCTCCTCTTGGTCTCCCGCGTCACCACGATCCGGGCTATGTGGTTGGCCTGATCCGGCGTCTGGCCCTTCTTGTCTATGTAGTAGTGCACCACGTCGTTGTAGAGCTTTTCGGCGTTGAACCCCCTCTCTATCATGTTACCGCCCACCTTGGGAGAGTATGGGCCTGAGGGTGTTGGTGGAGCGGACGTGGGGTATGCGGCGTATGCGCCCCAGTACGGACTCGGTCTCTTTATGTCCGGCCACGACCTTGCAGAATATGTCAAAGGTGCCGTAGGTGCCCCGCACCTCGACCACCTGGGGCATGTCTGATATGGCCGAAACTATATCGGACTCGCTGCCCATGTCGCACTGTACGAGTATGTATGTGGGCTCCGGTTCCATGACAGTTATACGTGGCATAACTATTTTAATCTGAGAAGGGAATTATGCAGATCCCACATCTCTACAGCCTGAAGATCCGCTTGTACCTGACATAGAACGCGTCCAGGTTGGCGCGCACCCGCCCCAGCTCGCGCATCAACACCGGAATGGAACGCGCGTCGGTTCCGGCGAGCGGGTGCCTCGCCAGGTGGTCCAGCCATGCGCGGGCCGTGGGCGCGTCGATCTCCAGGTGGAACTGGAGGCCCACTACACTCCCGTGCATGAACGCCTGGTTCTCGTATGTGGGCGAGCTGGCAAGCCGCCGGGCCCCTGGCGGCAGCCGGAAGGTGTCCTGGTGCCAGTGGAAGACCGTGTAGGGGTCAGGGGCGCCGCCGAAGAGCGGGTGCGATGCGTCAGGAGTTACATCGTCGTAGAATCCCACCTCGGGGCGGGGTCCGCGGCGCACGCCGCCGCCCAGGGCCCTGGAGGCGAGCTGGGATCCCAGGCATATGCCTAAGACGGGGACATCCCGGGAGTGGCACCACCGTATGAGTTCTTCCTGGTCTCTGAGGCGCGCCGAGTCGTCGTTGGCGCCCTGCGGCCCGCCCAGTATCACCACCGGACCCTCCGCGCGCTGGGGTATCTTGGCATCCGCCGGTATTATGGCATGATCCAGGCCGTCCTGCCTGAAGAGACCGCCTAGGGAGCCGGGGCCCTCCAGCGGGCTGTTCTGGATGAACATGCATCTGGTATGGGTGCGCGCCCAATTGTGTCTTGCGTGTCACGTCAGGATGTGGAACTGTATGTCCTTCTCCCTCAGGGCCCTTATGAGCGACTCGGTGCTGGCCCGGCCCTGGGTCTCCAGGCTTACGGTTACGGACACCGAGCCGGCGTTTATGCTGGAGCTGAGCCGGTCGTGGACCATCTCCACAAGGTTGGCGTTGGCCGCCGCTATCTCGTCCATTATCTCCTTGAAGACGCCAGGCCTGTCGGGGAGTATCATGGAGATCTTGAGCAGTCGCCCCATGGCGGCCAGCCCCCGGTCCACTATCTGGCCGAGCAGGTACATGTCAACGTTGCCGCCCCCCATTATGCACGCCACCTTCCTTCCGGGGGCCGGACTCTTCGATATCACGTACGCCAAGGCTGCGGCCCCCGCCGGCTCCACCACGAACTTGGTGCGCTCCATGAGCAGGAACATGGTCTTTATGATCTCGGTGTCGTCCACCAGCACGATGTCGTCTATCATGTCCTGTATTATGGAGAAGGTGACGCCTCCGGGCACCTGCACCGCGATGCCGTCGGCTATGGTGTCCCCGCCCCAGACCTTCCTTACGAGTCCCGCCGCCCAGGACTCCTTCATGGACGGGAACGCGGTAGTCTGGACCCCGATGACCTTGATGTTGGGATTCTTCCCCTTGACGGCCAAGAGTATCCCCGCCGCCAGCCCGCCGCCCCCTATGGGTACGTATATCTCCTCGACGTCGGGCATCTCCTCGACTACCTCCAGCCCTATGACACCCTGGCCGGCTATGATGTCGGGGTCGTCGAAGGCGTGTATGATGGTGGCCCCAGTCTGGCCTGCGATCTCGCTGGCCTTCCTGCTGGCCTCCTCGTAGTCTGATCCACTCAGCAGCACCTTAGATCCGTACCCGCGGGTGGCGGCTATCTTTGCCGGCGAGGCGCTCTTGGGCATCACTATGGTGCAGGGTATGCCTGCCCGCTGGGACGCGTAGGCGACTCCCTGCGCGTGGTTGCCGGCCGAGGCGGCCACCACCCCGCGACTCCTCTCCTCGGCGGAGAGCCGTTGGATCTTGTAGTGGGCGCCGCGTATCTTGAAGGATCCGGTTTTTTGCCGGAACTCCGCCTTGAGGTGGACGCGCGAGCCGCTCATCTCGCTGAACGTGGCAGAGTATATCAGGGGCGTGACACGTACCTCCTCGCCGCGCATCTCTGATGCCCGGACCACGTCCTCGTATGTGGGTTTCACGGTGTGGTACTGGAATATGCTACTATTTGATTCATAGAGGTTATGCGTAAACGCACAACTTGGCAGCATTGGGCGGCCCCGGCCCGTTCCGGCCGGCACCGTCCACCCCGGGTCCGCCCACCGGCTCACCGTCGACGAAACTGTGGCGCCCCGGTTTGTGCGCCCCCGGCAGGCGCCATTCGGCGCCTGCGCTGCGGCCCTCTGACAGCCGCAAGACGTTGGATAATGTTGATCTTTGTCGCCCCGACATGCGCGGGTCGGCGACCGCCTCGCGCAGCATGTGCAACATGGTTTGGAGCGTGACCCCGCGCGCCGGGCCGGTACGG